>NZ_CEXQWX010000265.1:0-4951 GCF_982718395.1 Carboxylicivirga sp. | reverse complement strand
ATGAATCACCATGCGGGTGAAATTTACCCAACACCTCACCTACAATCCTCGCTGATTTCTTATAAGGTTTGTTAGCTGCTAAACCCAGCTCACTCATTCCATACAAAACACGGCGATGAACAGGCTTCATTCCATCACGAACATCAGGTAAGGCGCGAGAAACGATCACCGACATCGAATAATCGATGTAGGCTGACTTCATTTCTTCCTCAATGTTGATTTTAATTATTTTTTCTCCGTCAGTCATTTATGAGATTATTTATATATTCCATAACAATAAAAAATGGCTTTTAAGGAGCCATTTTTTGAACGCCCTAATTTAAGTAATTTCGATAACATGGAAAAACGATTGATAACACAATTTATCAACAAGAATAAAGCATGCAGATTAATCGGATAGTTGACAAGATTTTTTGATAATTGCAACAAGATTATTTAAATTCATCCATTCAGATAAAGCCTGCATTATTGTCAGATAATCGTTTTTTATCGACTATAAATTGCATTTAGCATGGTTATTGTCTGATGTTATTGGTCGGGATGCTAAACAAGATGCTCACCGGCTTGTTATGTTATATAAGATTTAAAACGCTATATGGATCTAAACTTTTCGCCACGTATTAAAGACGTGATATCATACAGTAAGGAAGAAGCTGAGCGACTAGGGAATCAATTTATTTCACCTGAGCATTTAATGCTTGGAATCCTTCGTGAAGGTGAAGGTGTGGCTATTGAAGTACTTCAGCGTTTAAACGCTGATTTGCCGCGAATCAAGCAGGCAATCGAGAAGCAGTTAAAAGAGCCGGAAGCTGTTCAGAGTGATAACTTACCTCTGCTTCAATCAGCCGAGCGAGTACTTAAATTAGTTCACCTCGAGGCCAAAGCCTTACGCAATGACCGAATTAATACAGGCCATTTATTAATCGCTCTACTTAAAGAAAAAAGCAGTACAATTTGGGAAATTATGGCAGAAGAAAATATTCATTACCGCAAGGTAAAAGACATGTTAAACAGTGAAGCTCTCCTGGCTAAAGCAGATTATCCTGAGGATGATGATCAGGATAGCCCATTTTCCGGATCTGGTTCAGGTTCATCGGGATCTTCAGAGGGTGGTAAGTCGACATCTAAAACCGGATCAGACACACCTGTGTTAGATAATTTTGGGATTGACATTACCAAAGCCGCAGAAGAGAATCGCCTCGACCCTATTGTGGGACGGGAAAAAGAAATTGAACGATTGGCGCAAATTCTGAGTCGCCGTAAAAAGAATAACCCGATATTAATTGGTGAGCCTGGTGTTGGTAAATCAGCTATAGCAGAAGGATTAGCTTTACGGATTATAGAAAAAAAAGTATCTCGCGTATTATTTGACAAACGTGTAGTAACACTTGACTTAGCTTCTATCGTTGCTGGCACAAAGTATCGTGGTCAATTTGAGGAGCGGATGAAGGCTATTTTAAATGAATTAAGCCGTAATCCAAACATTATCTTGTTTATTGATGAAATACATACTATTGTAGGTGCGGGTGGTGCTACAGGTTCGTTGGATGCTGCCAATATGTTGAAACCTGCATTGGCACGTGGCGAGATTCAATGTATTGGAGCTACCACTCTTGATGAATACCGTCAACATATTGAAAAGGATGGTGCGCTTGAACGCCGTTTCCAGAAGGTAATGGTGGAGCCGACTTCAATTGATGAAACAGTTGAGATACTGAATAATATTCGGGAGAAATATGAGGATCATCATAATGTGAGTTACACACCAGAGGCTGTTGAAGCATGTGTAAAGCTGACTGAGCGCTACATTTCAGATCGTCACCTGCCGGATAAAGCGATTGATGCATTAGATGAGGCAGGTTCGCGCGTACACATCTCTAATATTGTGGTACCCGAAACAATATTGAAGATTGAAAACGAAATAGACGAAATTAAGGAAAACAAAATTAAAGCTGTTAAAGCGCAAAATTTTGAGTTGGCTGCCAGTTTCCGTGATAAAGAGAAGAATTTACTGGAAGATCTTGAAGCAGCCAAAGCAAAATGGGAAGAGGAATTATTGCAACATCGGGAAAGCGTTGATGCTGAAAAAGTGGCAGAAGTTGTAGCCATGATGACAGGTATTCCAGTTCAACGTGTTGCTCAGGCAGAAGGATTCCGCTTGCTAAAAATGGGTAAAGAATTGAATGGTTCGGTAATTGGACAAAATAAAGCCATTGAGAAAATAGTAAAAGCGATTCAACGGAACCGGGCCGGATTAAAAGATCCAAATCGACCAATTGGTTCATTTGTCTTTTTAGGACCAACTGGTGTTGGAAAAACACACCTTGCAAAAGTACTTGCCAAGTATCTTTTTGATACAACAGATGCTTTAATCCGCATTGACATGAGCGAATACATGGAGAAATTCTCTGTTTCGCGTTTGGTTGGAGCGCCTCCGGGATATGTAGGGTACGAAGAGGGTGGTCAACTAACTGAAAAGGTGCGCCGTCGCCCTTATGCAGTGGTGCTTTTAGATGAAATTGAAAAAGCTCACCCGGATGTGTTTAATTTACTTCTTCAAGTGCTGGATGAAGGTCGTTTGACTGATAGTTTGGGGCGAAAAGTTGATTTTAAGAATACTATCATCATCATGACCTCGAATATTGGAACGAGAGAGCTTAAAGACTTTGGTCGTGGTGTTGGATTTACACCCAAAAGCAGCATTTCTGACCAAGACCATGCTAAAGGCGTCATTGAGAAAGCTCTTAAAAAGGCATTTGCTCCTGAATTTATCAATCGAATTGATGATGTGATCATCTTCAATAATCTGGAGAAAGAAGATATTCATAAGATTATTGATATTGAGCTAAGTGGATTATATACCCGTGTAGAAGGTTTAGGATATAAACTGGAATTATCTAATGCTGCAAAAGATTTTATAGCTTCCAAAGGTTATGATGTCCAATATGGTGCTCGTCCTCTAAAACGAGCAATTCAAAAATATCTGGAAGATGAAATGGCGGAGGTAATTATTCAAGCTTCGGTATCGGAAGGTGATATTATCAAAGTAGATTTTGACAAGAAAGAAGAAAAGATTACTACAGAGATTGTAGAACTGTCAAAAGAAAAAAAATAGGTATTGTTGATAGAGACTAAAAAAGCTGCCCATCAGGCAGCTTTTTTATTTAATTGAATCTGGTAAAAGCCATTCTTATTTTAGTAAGGCAGCCATCTTAGCAGCCTTCTCCTCCATCTTCAGGCGTCGGTACGAAACACTCAGACAGCTGATGATGGCTTTGTCTTTAGGAGAAATGTTGTGAGCCTTTTCCAAGTATGGTAAAGCCTTTGTATATCCCTGGGCAATTTGTTCCAGTTTTTTGGTTGAATTGTGATAATCAACTCTGCTTGGATTCTTCATAGCCTCATAACGCTTAGTCTCTTTACTGTAAAGGTAATCGGTTAGTTTAAAGTTAATCACACCCAGTTTTTTGATACTGTTTTTATGATTCGGCTTTATTTCCAATACTTTTTCTAATGAAGCGATTGCCTCTTTGTATTTTTTTAGGCGTTCAAATGATGAACCCAACAGATAATGATAGGTATAATTATCAGGCTCTTGCTCAAGTGCTACAGTCAGGTAAGTTACTGCCTTATCATATTGACCTGAGTTAAAGAACAAGTAGCCCAATTTTTTAGTAAACTCAGTATTTTGATCTGGATATTTTTCCTTACCATCCAACAGTTCCTTTTCAGCTTCAGCAAACTTTTTAAGTCCGGCATAAGCATCTCCGAAGTTTAAATAAAGATCAGCTTCCTGGTATTGATTTTCCTTTGCTTTATTAAGCATCGTAAGTCCCTTGTCATACTGTTTGGCCTTGGTATAGTTTTGTCCGGCCTTAAAAAAAGAAAAAGCGTCTGTCTTGGCATCAGCTTCATATAAAAGAGCAGCTTTTTCATACAATTCTGCAGCTGCCAGATATTGCATTCGGCTTTCCTGCATTATAGCATCGCTTTTTAATACATCGGCATTTTGCGCCATTAATGTGATACTACTTATAACTGAGAGTATCAACACTCCAAATAATTGTTTCATGTTTAACTTGTTTTTAGGGGTTGTTTGCAAAAATAATGCGAGACGCGTAAACTCAACTATTTTTTCCGAAAAAATAGCATAAAAAAAGCAACCGGTTGATCCGATTGCTTTCATTTATTTTCAGATTGAAAAATTCTTAGCTCTTAAGGAAATTTTCAATACCAGTTAGAATAGCTTGTGCATTCTTATTGGTTGCATCGTACTCTAAAGCTTTCTTAGCAAATCCAGTAGCTTCATCTAAAATTACTTTAGCTTTAGCTTTAATAGAATCCCACTGATCACGATTACCATCAACACGAGTATTTAATATTTCCTGACCTTTTACGTAACGAGAGTTACTTTCTTTTACGTAGTAACCAGCTAACATCTTTTTCATGTGACCTACATACTTGCTTGTACCGAATTCGTCGATTCCAGCTAAAAGTACCTTTTCCATCTCTTCGTTCTTACCCATGCTTTTTAATGAAGAAGCAATGTAATAAGTCGACACATCAGCTTTATAATTTAATTTCTTAGACTCTGCGTAATATTTCTGAGCCTTATCGTAGTTTTTAATTTTACGGGCACTTGTAGCCGTGTTGTATACCATAGCCGCATCCATTTCTTCTTCGCCCCACGCAGCTATTGCTTTCTCAAACAATTCCAAAGCACCTTTGTAGTTCTTTGATCTTAATGCCTCATTCCCCTGATTTTTCAACTCTGCTGCACTTTCTTCCTGAGCTATAGCTCCTAAAGACATCAATAACACAAGGGATAAAGTCGCTAAATACTTCATAACAATACTCTTTTAAATCTTATTTAAATTGATACAATTCACTCCAGTGGCCGTAAAAATAGTTTTTTTTTGAAAGAATCTTAACAAATATTCATATTTCATAA
>NZ_CEXQWX010000264.1:0-4971 GCF_982718395.1 Carboxylicivirga sp. | reverse complement strand
GCCTTTTTTTTCAGAAACCCCTTATTCAAACGAATAAGGGGTTTTTTGTGTTTAATAAAGACTATAAGCTTCTCAACATCTCAACACATACATTTTTCTGCCTTTTGTTATTTGTTTAGCTGATGAATGTCAGAAATGAAAAGTAATTGATCTAATATAGATAGCATTACTTACAAATAGTAAGAATAATTCTAAATTAACTTACAATAATTTTCAATTTTCCTTACAATTTAAAAGCATTTCCCAATTAGTCATTAACTGTAGTACCCATAAATAAAGTAAGTATACAAATATCTAACAAGTTTGATTTATTACTATTTAACCTTATTTCATAGGCTTTATATGTTTTAAAACAATCTTTTTTTAATACTAAAAATGCGGAAAAGCTTTTATTAGTTTCTACTTTTGTTGAATCATTTTTATTAAACAATAAATTATTAGATATGAAGCCGACGCATATTGAGCACATTGGGATCGCAGTTAAAGACTTGAATGAAGCAATTCCTTTCTTTGAAAAAGTTTATGGTTTAGAGTGTTACGCAATTGAGGAAGTTGCTGATCAAAAGGTTAAGACTGCTTTCTTTAAAGTTGGTGATACAAAAATTGAACTATTGGAATCGACAAATCCTGAGGGGCCGATTGGTAAATTTATTGAGAAAAAAGGAGAAGGTATTCACCACATGGCATTTGCCGTTGAAAATTTAGCTGAGAAATTGACATTTGCTGAAGAGCAGGGTGTTCGATTAATTGATAAAGCTCCCCGTAAAGGTGCTGAAGGCTTAAATATTGGATTTTTACACCCTAAATCAACATTTGGTGTATTAACCGAATTATGTGAAGATCCTAATAAATAATCCCATTTCAGACTAAATTCTTACTATTCTATATGTCAACTCAGGATAAAATTAAGAAACTAATTGACCTCCGCTCAGAAGCAAAATTGGGTGGCGGAGAAAAGCGTATTGAAAAGCAACATTCGCAGGGCAAAATGACGGCACGCGAAAGAATCGAAGTATTGTTAGATGAAGGTTCTTTCGAAGAGCTGGATATGTTTGTGACGCATCGTTGTACCAATTTTGGTATGGAAAAGAATAAGATTCTTGGTGATGGTGTTGTGACAGGACATGGTACTATCGATGGTCGTGTTGTTTATGTTTATGCGCAAGATTTTACAGTATTCGGAGGTTCATTGTCTGAAACAATGGCTCAGAAAATTTGTAAGATAATGGATATGGCCATGAAAGTGGGTGCACCTGTTATTGGAATCAACGATTCGGGTGGTGCTCGTATACAGGAAGGTGTAACTTCATTAGCAGGGTATGCTGAAATCTTTGAGCGTAATATTCTTGCCTCAGGTGTTATTCCTCAGATTTCTGCCATTTTTGGTCCTTGTGCCGGAGGTGCGGTTTATTCACCGGCATTAACTGACTTTATTATGATGACTGAAGATTCATCATATATGTTTGTTACGGGTCCTAAGGTTGTTAAAACTGTTACCGGAGAAGAAATCACTGTTGAGGATTTAGGGGGGGCTGATGTACATGCTTCTAAGTCGGGTGTAGCTCACTTCAAGTGTGAAAACGAAGAAGAAGGCTTGTTGCTTATCCGCAAATTGGTTTCTTATTTACCACAAAACAATATGGAGGAAGCTCCGGTTTTGGAGTGTAACGATCCTATTGATCGTATGGATGATGCATTAAACAATATCGTACCAGATAATCCGAATTTGCCATACGATATGAATGATGTTATCTTCTCTATTGCTGATGATGGTGAGTTTTTAGAAGTACACCGTAACTATGCTAAAAACATCATTACCGGATTCTGCCGTTTAGATGGTCAATCAGTTGGTGTTGTGGCTAATCAGCCAAATTATCTGGCAGGTGTTTTAGATTGTGATGCATCGCGTAAAGCAGCTCGTTTCGTACAAATGTGTGATGCCTTTAATATTCCTATTTTAACATTGGTTGATGTTCCGGGATTCTTACCAGGATCAGGTCAGGAGTATGCAGGTATCATTATCCATGGTGCAAAATTGATGTTTGCTTATGGTGAGGCTACAGTACCAAAAGTGACTGTTACAATTCGTAAGTCATACGGTGGAGCCCACGATGTGATGTCATCTAAACAACTAAGAGGTGATTTTAACTATGCATGGCCAATGGCAGAAATCGCTGTAATGGGTGCAAAAGGAGCTATTGAGGTATTGGAAGGTAGAGCTATTTCTAAGCTAGGGACTGAAGAGGAGAAAGCTGAATATGCTCAGAAAAAGACAGATGAATACGAAGAGTCATTTGCAAATCCATATCAGGCGGCTTCTTATGGTTACATTGACGATGTTATTGAGCCAAGAAATACACGTTTTAGAGTAATTAGAGCTTTCCAGAACTTACAAACTAAGAAAGTGACTAATCCTCCTAAGAAGCACTCAAATATTCCACTTTAAACCGCAGAAACATGAATTTATTAATCGTAGACTCAATGACATGGACCATTACCGTACTAGGTTGGTTCATAGTATTTGTGGCTTTGGTGTTCTTGATCGGCGTATTTTTAACTGTCCCAAAAATTTTAAGATGGGGCACAAGACGTGCGCTTCGAAGAAAAAACAGAAGGGCAAAGAAAGAGGTGGTTGTAGACATAGATGATGAATTGGTAATCACTGGAGAAACCAATGCGGCTATTGCCATGGCTTTGCACCTATTTTTTAACGAACAGCACGATGAAGAAAGTAATGTTATCACCATTAAAGAGGTGAAGAAGCGTTACTCTCCATGGAGTTCTAAAGTGTATAGTTTTAACAATGTTAATTTCCCCAGATAACAGGACATGAAAAAGTTTAGTTTTACCATAAGAGGTAATAAATATGATGTTCATCTTAAAGACCTTGAGGAAAATATTGCTCAATTAGAGGTGAACGGCACAAGTTACGAAGTAGAAATACATCAGGAAGTTAAAAAAGCCAAAACACCAAAGCTGGTTCGTAAAGAAATTCAGCGTAAGCCAGGTGAAGGGTTTATTACTAAGAAAGATGGTGGCAAAGCCATTAAGGTAAATGCGCCACTTCCTGGTAATATCTTCAAAGTATTGGTTAACGAAGGAGACACTGTGAAAAAGGGTGATGTTTTGTTAGTAATGGAAGCCATGAAAATGGAAAACAATGTATTAGCTGAAAAAGACGGTACAATTGCTTCTATTAAAGTATCAGTTGGTGATGCAGTATTACAAAACGATGTATTAATTGAAATGGTATAATTTCGCAAGGAAAGTTATACCATTGAATAAAAATTAATTATGAAAAGATTTATCACTCTTTTTGGTGTTTTATCGCTTTTATTCAGCCTCCAATTCATTGGAGGTGGTTTTGAAGTATTCGCTGCCGGCCCAGATGCTGCTGGCGACACCTTTATAGATCATGCATCAAAAGGGCTGGAAACATTTTGGAACTTTACCGGTTTTGCCAATGCGCATTTCACCAATTTCATAATGATTGGTGTTGGTTTATTCTTTATTTTCCTGGCCATCAGATACGATTATGAGCCACTTTTATTAATCCCGATCGGAACAGGTGTTATCTTAGGTAATGTACCATTTTTAGCTGGCTATAAGATTGGCCTTTACGAAGAGGGTTCAGTATTGAATTACCTGTATTTTGGTGTGCAGCAAGGTGTTTATCCACCTCTGATCTTCCTCGGAATTGGAGCGATGACCGATTTTTCGTCACTCATTTCCAATCCTAAATTAATGATTCTTGGTGCAGCAGCCCAAGTGGGTATTTTCGCAACGTTTTTAGGTGCTTCGACTTTAGGCTTTACACCTCAGGAGGCGGGGGCAATTGGTATTATTGGTGGAGCTGATGGTCCGACTGCGATTTTCTTGTCATCTAAGCTAGCACCAACATTAATGGGTGCCATTGCTATTGCAGCATACTCTTATATGGCATTGGTGCCAGTGATTCAACCGCCAATAATGCGCTTAATCATACCAAAACATGAGCGTACTATTAAAATGAAACCACCACGTGCTGTTTCGAAGACTGAGAAAATTATGTTCCCAATCATCGGGTTACTATTAACGACGTTTATTTCTCCATCAGCATTGCCATTGCTGGGTATGTTATTCTTTGGGAACTTATTAAAAGAGTCTGGTGTAACAGAACGCCTGGCCGATACTGCTCGTAACTCAATGATCAACATTGTAACTATCCTACTAGGTATCACAGTAGGTGCTTCTACTCAGGCAGATTACTTTTTAACTACTGCTTCATTAAAGATTTTTGGATTAGGTGCCGTATCGTTTATGGTGGCCACAGCAGGAGGGTTGATTTTTGCTCGAATTATGAATATGTTCTTAAAAGACGATAATAAAATTAATCCGCTTATTGGAGCAGCAGGTGTATCAGCTGTGCCTGATTCAGCTCGTGTTGTTCAGCATGAAGGACTGAAAACTGATCCAAACAACCACTTGTTAATGCATGCAATGGCACCAAACGTATCTGGAGTTATTGGTTCGGCCGTTGCAGCAGGTATTCTGCTGTCATTCCTGATGTAATTTAAGTTTTAATTAATAAAAGATAGAGCCTGCATCCATTGTGTTGCAGGCTTTTTTATTCTCATCAATTTACTTGTGGTCTGTTTCCGCAAAGAGCGAGAAAGTATTCAATACCGTACGAATCTTGTCTGTAGAGTGCTGGAATGTGTTCAATACCATTGCTTCTGCTCCAGCAGAGTGTAGAACGGGATTTAATTGCAAGTTATTCTATAAACCAGGATTGAACATAGAAATTTATTACTCTTCATAATATCCATGTCCATAACCATACCCGTAACCATATCCGTAACCGTACCCATAACCATATTTGCTACGTTTTGCATGAATATCATTTAATAAAATACCAACATTAGTAATATCCTCTTCATGCATATTTTTAATGGTTTGGGAAAGTACGTTTTTAATCGTATGTTGTTGTCT
>NZ_CEXQWX010000263.1:0-5075 GCF_982718395.1 Carboxylicivirga sp. | reverse complement strand
GAACTATTAACCTGATTACCAAAGATCCAATGACGAATTCATACGATATAACTACCCAGTACAGTTCAATTGGAGCAGGAACAGATGGAAAAGCTGCCGGTGATTATTCATTAAACATGAATACAACAATTGTTAGTGACGATAAAAAAACTGGTTTGGCACTTTATGGTTTTTACCGAGATAAAGATCCATTTGACGCCAATGGCGATGGTTTTTCAGAAACTGCAAAGATTGAAAACCTGACCCTTGGCGGACGTTTATACCATCGTATTGACTACCGTAACAAAATTACATTTGACTTTTTACGAATGAATGAAGAACGCCGAGGTGGTAATAAGTTTGACTATCCAAATCATGAAGCTGATATTTCGGAAGCATTGGACCATAAGATTACAACCGGAGCATTTACCTACGAACGTTTTGTGGGAACAGGAAGTATGTTGTCGGTATATGCATCAGCTCAAAATGTTGATCGTGGTTCCTATTATGGAGCTAATCAATCTTTAAAGGATTATGGACAAACTGATGGTTTAACCATGAATATGGGAACCCAGTTTAAAACAGATTTTGGAAAGAATAGCCTGGTTACAGGTGTTGAGTTGGTGAGTGATAAGCTGGAAGATAAAAAATTAGGATATCCAGACTTTGAAAATCCTGTTTATGGGGAAGATGGCACAACTATAGAAGGTTTCGAGCATATTCCAAATTCAACTATTACCGACCAAAAGAAGAATGTATTTGGGGTATTTGCTCAGTACGATCGTCAGTTTGGTCCGGTAAAAGCCTCGGTAGGTGGCCGGTTTGATCGTTATGATATAAGCGATTTGGAACACAAAGATGGTGACAATAGCGGTAATGTTTTCAGCCCGCGTCTTAATGTACTGTGGGACGTTATTCCATCCTTACAATGGCGAGTGAGTTATTCGCAGGGTTACCGTGCACCACAGGTATTTGACGAAGATTTACATATTGAAGTATCAGGTGATCGCAGGGTGGAACATGCCAACACACCTGGTTTAAAGCAAGAAACCAGCCATAGTTATATGTCTTCCTTTGACTTTAATCATAAATTCGGAAGATGGAATGTTGGTATTCTGGCAGAAGGTTTTTATACGAAGCTTAACGATGCCTTTGCCTCTAATCCTGAATATGATGAGGAAACAGGTATTACTACTTATTGGCGGACAAATGCTGATAATGGTGCGACGGTAAAAGGAGTTAATTTCGAAGTAAATGCGTCACCTGCTAATAACTTGTTTTTCAGAACAGGGTATACCATTCAGAGAAGTACATATGGCGACCCACAGGAATTGGGAGAAAAAGACTTTCTACGCACACCCAATGAATATGGATTCTTTTCGGTTGATTACGTTATTGCTAAGAAGTTGACTTTGATTGCCAGCGGAACTTACACCGGCGATATGAAGATTGCCTATTACGGTGAGAACTTGCTTCCGGGTGAAACACCAATACAAATTGGAGATGAAGAGCCAGGTGTTATCAGAACAACACCTACATTCTTCGATCTTGGATTTAAAGCTGAATACGATTTAAAACTGGGCGGAATTCCATTCAAAGCTTTCGCAGGAATAAAGAACATCTTTAACTCTTATCAGGATGATTTTGATACGGGGGTAGACCGTGATCCTGGATATATTTATGGCCCTACTAATCCGCGAACTGTTTATGTAGGTATCAAACTAACCAATATTTTCGGGCAACATTAACCAATAATTCTCCCAAAAAATTTAAAGGCACCAAGTACTAGAATGATTTAGTATTAGGTGCCTTCTTTCTCAACAAATATAGCTTAACGTTTAATTATAATTTAGGGTAAATTGCATCCGTCTTTATTGAAGGGATTTCCCACTTTTAATTTAATCAATAGGATCATCTTAATCCACTACCTCAGGTTTGTAACCATTACATATTTGTAAATGATTAATAATAAGTGTCTTTTTGCTTAATCCAAAAAAAAGTTGATTATCTACTAAATAATAAGTTTTGCCGTTATAAAACTTATTTTTCAGGTGGTAAAATAACCCATTCAACTGTGATATATCAATCCTTATAAATGATGATTTTAGACTATTTCAAATACTTAATTATCATTCTGGATATGAGTATGCGGTAAATAATCCCCAATAGTTGTGATCTTAATAACATTGCTATTCCGCTATAATATTCCTCTTTTAATGTTCAAGTAGAAAATAAGTCCTTACTATTTAGCGATTTAAACAATATAATAATATTTTGTTATCTCCTTCAGATAACCTTACTTATTCTTGTTTTCTATCTGATAAGTGCTGTGTTTTAGCTGTTTATGTAAATACCAAATTGTGGGGATTTATTTTAAGTACTGCGTTACCTAATTTCGTCACCACAATAATTATTTAAGTTGAAACATTGAAAACATTAATCATATTACTCATTAGTCTGTGTGTATTTGGTCAGCACATCATATCGCAAAATATCAGCGGTGTAGTAATGGATATGAATGGCAACACCATTGACTTCGCAACAGTATCAATTGAGAATACTTCTATAGGGACCGTAACCGGTGAAGGAGGTAACTTTAAACTAAAAGCAACTGCACTACCTGTTTACCTGCTTGTTCGTTGCGTTGGGTACAACGAAGAAAGGTTGATGGTTAAGCAAGGAGATACTACACCAAGCATTCAAATAAGGCTTACAAAATCAAGTGAGCAAATTGTTGAAGTGGCAGTAACGGCAATGAGCAAACAGGAGCAGATTAGCCGAACAGGATTTACTACTGGTGTGTTGGAAGCCAAATCACTACAAAGCAGTCCCAGTAATATCACCCAGGCATTAGTAACCATGCCTGGACTGAACATTCGGGTTTCAGGGGGCGTAGGTTCTAATTTTTCACTTTCGCTCAATGGTCTTACTGGTAATCAGGTACGCTATTTTATGGATGGTATACCGGTCGATAATCTGGGTTCAGTCTTTAACCTTAATAACTTCTCCGTGAACATGGTCGAAAGTGTATTGGTATACAAAGGTATTGTGCCCATTACACTTGGTGCAGATGCCCTTGGAGGAGCCATTAATATTGTTACTCCGGTAACCGACCGCAACTACCTTGATGTTTCCTATAGTTTGGGGTCTTTTAACACACATTTGTTTTCAATTAGTGGCAATCGTTATAATGAGTCGAGCGGCTTTTTTGTTAAGGGGCAGGCCTATTATAATTATTCAGATAATGATTATAAAATGTATAATGTCCCCTTGGTGGATGAATTGGGTAATATCCTTGGAGATATCGACACCAGACGTTTTAACGACCGCTACAAAGCTGGCTTTATAATGGCCGAAGCAGGGTTTAAGAACCGACCTTATGCCGATTTACTATCATTAATGTTGACCGCAGGCGCATCTAACAATCAATACCAGCATACTGATTTCAGCACGAACAACGTGTTTGGTAAACTACACGGTAAAGATCAAAGTTATACGGCAACATTAAAATATACGAAGTCCTTTGATAAGGTTGGTATTGATGGTTTTTTACTAGCTGGAAAAACGCATGCAGCTACTATCGACACCAGCAGTTATCGCTACAACTGGTTAGGTGATATCATTTCAGAAACCGGACCTCAAGGTGAGCTGTATGGCAATAAAACTTTATTCAAGGTTGATGACGACATTGTGCAGGGACGTTTAAACACTGCCTATACCGGGATAAGTAACAGTTCAATCAATCTTTCTTATGCTTATCAATACATTAGAAAACAAGGTGAAGACGAAGTTGATGAGTATAATCTAACATTTTCAAAGCCTAACTCAATTGAAAAACATACTATCGGGCTTAGTTATTTATACAAACCAGAATCATTGCCATTTGAGGTTAGTCTGTTTGCCAAAGAATACCTCTTTAATGGTCATGTTATCTATTACCAAAACACAGGTAATCAAATTGAAGAATTGGAAGAGCATGTTTCGTTTGATGAGTTGGGTTACGGCACTACCTTTGCTTGGTTTGTATCTAATTCTCTAACACTGAAAACCTCTTTTGAAAAGGTCTATCGAACTCCTGAGAGTTATGAGATTTTAGGTGATGGACGATATGTTCTGCCTAATCCTCAACTTAAACCTGAAAACAGTAATAATATTAATGCCGGCCTCCATTACAACCAATTCAGTAATAAAAAGCTATGGACAAGTGACGTCAACTTTTTCTACCGTGATTCAAAGGATTTTATCCGGGTTAAATCAACCGGCAATCCTTTTGGTACCTATGAGAATCTTAATAATGTCCGAAGTCATGGTTTAGAAGCTGGAGGAAGTCTCAATATAGACCGTAAGTGGTTATTATCGGCCAATGTGACCTACCAGAACATCACCGATCAAACAAAAGAAACAGACGGAAAGCCCAATGATAATTATGGTGAACGCGTGCCAAACATGCCATATTTGTTTGGGAATGCAGGTGCAAGTTATTCTCTAAACCTCAAGAAAAACAGGAACAAACTAACTTTCAGATACAGAACGCGCTATGTTCATGAGTTCTCATTAACCTTTGAGCATCTTGGCGACAAGGATTCGAAGAACATTATTCCGTCACAGTTTATTCAGGATGTGACAGTCGATTATGCCATGAAAAATGAACGTTACATAGTATCACTAAATGCATTTAATGTAGCCAATGCCCTGGCTTACGACAATTTTAAAGTTCAAAAACCGGGCAGAAGCTTCTATGTCAAGTTTATATATCAAATAAAATAAATCGAATAATTATGAATTTATTTAAAAAACTAGTAGGGATGGCTGCCGTTGCAGCATTAATAACAACAAGTGCTTGCAGCGATGATGATGATCCAACACCACCAGAGGGTGGAACTACCGGCATAACTATCGGCCTTAAAACCACTGGTGGTGATGAAACGGAATTTATCGTTAATCGTGATGATGTTATGACTGGTGAGATTTCGGCTGTTGGTGAAGGTATTGAGCAGACTGGTTGGCGCTTTTTCTACCCCGTTGGAAAAACTCTGTTTACGAGTGGTTACGATGATAGTAACGAATGTATTGCTTATCATGATAATAATGCAGGC
>NZ_CEXQWX010000262.1:0-5100 GCF_982718395.1 Carboxylicivirga sp. | reverse complement strand
CTTTGGAATCAACTCTCTTTTACGGCTCAAAAAGAATACAGCGAAAGTGATTTCCTGAATGCAACTGAAAAGCATTACGGTGCAAGAGGCTTTACAGGTGGAACAAGCAATCATAACGGATATGTTCTGTGCCTTGGACACATTGTAAATCAGGATAAGGCCAAAGTTGAGCAATATGGTTATCAACCTGAATTTACCTACACGCAGATAGATATGATGGCTTCCAATGGTTATTCCAGTTGGTTTTGGGAAGACAAAGCCATAGGCGGTTGGGCAACCGATAATGAAATCATTCGTGTTCGCGAAGTTTATTTAAATGGTCCGTTTAAAGCCTGGAAAACACTAACAGACACTATTGAAAGAAAGAGAACAGAAAAAGTAATTGATGATTTCCTGGCTAATTCATCTGCCAATCAACTGGAATTGTCCGATGGTTTAACAACTAAATTAAAGTTTGATGCATTAAAAGATCTGTACGACGAACTATCTTCAAAAGGGTTGAACGGACCAGAATTAAAGCTGGCCTTCCTGTCGAAATACGAGCAATTCAGAACCGAAGCGTCATTGCTTGCACACGAGGGCAGGCATAGCATCGAAAAAAAGTACATGCCGGAAGAATTTAGCAAATGGAATAACGAAGAGCGCGAATACCATGCAAAGCTTTCGCAAATAGTGTTTGCTACAGAACCAAGATTGGAATTGGCAGGAATGGTTGGTGAAAGTAATGGTAATTCAGGTCATGCCAAAGCGAACAAACGTATTGTTGACGCGGCCATTGCCTGGATAGAAGGAAATAAGGAGACGATTGCTGAATATTCAGAGAGCAGACCGGCATACGCTCAAATATATCTAATGACAAATAATCAGATCAGGGAATGCTACAAACATGCAGATCCGATGTATGAATAAAGCACTTGACAAAAGGTACGCCAGATGATTATTTTATAATGAAAGACATACAACTGCACGTAATTTGAAACTATATCATGAATTGATTAAAAGGAAGGTTAAAACCAATGCTTTATAGCTTGGTACAAAACCATAAACCAGAAAAACAAAATCAATATGGAACCTTTACTTCAAGTAGCAATATCAGTTTTGAGTGGAGCAATCGGTGCCTTTATTTCATATGAGTTTATTGAAAAAAGGAGAAAAAGGTTAATTGAATCATATTGGAAAATCGAAGAAGAATATAGATCAGATATTCAACATGAGGCACGACGATTAATTAAAAGAATCAAAAAAGAATTAGAATCGGGAGCATTTAGAACGGAAGAAGATCGGGTTAACTTTTATAATGTGACTTATCATTTAACCAACGACGAATCAAATGAAAAAATCTCTGAAGGAATCCGCTACCGAATAAGATTCTTGAGTAAGATTGGGCTGCTTCTGCGAAAAAAAATGATTGATAAAGATCTGGTTTTTGACTTGATAGGAACAGGGGTGGAGCTTGATGAAGAAATATTAACGACCATTCTTAAAGCCCATAGGGATGGTGATAAAAAACAAGATATGTACCCGAATTATGGATTCCTTCTCGAGGAATATAAAAAGTGGAAAGTAAAAAAGAGGTTTAAATAAAGTAAACTATATGCCTTAGTGAGCATGTGGTGCTTCGTGTTTAAATAAGTATAATGACAAAAAACGAACGGACAAAAGTTAGTAAATTTTTAAGCCTGGTATTGAGACACAAACCCGAGACAATTAACCTGGAATTGGATGAGAATGGATGGGCAGACACTCAAGTATTATTAACGAAGATTAATGTAAACGGTATACGATTAACCCTTGAAGGATTAAAAGAGATTGTTGAAACGAATGACAAGAAAAGATTTGCTTTTACATCCGATCTATCAAAAATTCGTGCTAATCAGGGACACTCGATTGGCGTTGATTTGAAACTTGAAGAACAGGCACCGCCAGACATGTTATACCATGGTACGGCTGATAAAAACCTGGAATCAATTAAGGAAAAAGGTCTTTTAAAAGGTCAAAGGCATCATGTTCACCTGTCTGAGAATAAAAGTACAGCTATACAGGTTGGTCAGCGATATGGAAAACCAATTGTCCTGACAATCAGAGCTGGAGAAATGAATCAAAAAGGTAAGAAGTTCTTACTTTCTTCAAATGGAGTTTGGCTTACGGATTTTGTATCATCTGAATATATAGACTTTGAATGAATTTTTAGAGAATTTGTAAACCATGTGCCATAACAAACACTAACCAATGCGAATACAAATAATCAGTGACTTACACCAGGAATTTGGCTTAACTGAACTGACATTCAGTAATGCTGATCTGGTTGTTCTTGCTGGTGATGTAAATTTAGGTATTAAAGGAATTGAGTGGATCAAAAGCGCAATTAAAGACAAGCCGGTTATTTATGTTTTGGGGAATCATGAATATTACAACGGTTCATATCCAAAAACGCTAAATAAAATTAAGGCACTATCAGAAAATACTTATATACATGTGCTTGAAAACCAATCAATCGAAATAGAGGGCATTACTTTTCATGGCGCAACCCTTTGGACTGATTTTTCTTTGTTTGGTAATCCACGTCAATATGGAATAATTTGCCAGGGTAGAATGAATGACTACAAAAAAATAAGGCGCGATCCCTCATACTCTAAACTAAGAACAATTGATACTTATAGAATGCATAATGAATCGCTTAATTGGCTTGATAAGAGTTTGAAAGACAATAAAGACAAACTCAATGTAGTCGTTACACATCATGCACCAAGTATTAAGTCAATTCCTGATGAATTCAAAGACGACCCGGTTTCGTCGGCATATGCATCTGATCTGGAAGAATTTATATTAGAGCATCAACCTAAACTATGGATTCACGGTCATATACATAAACCAGCAAGATATATGATAGGAGAGACGGAAGTCATTTGTAACCCTCATGGCTATATAATTGATATATATAATGGTTACGAAAAGGAATTAATATTAGATATAGACGTACATACCAAGGAGTAAGAATGCATCAAAAGCACATTTTAGTTAGAATTAAAGTAAGAAGAAAGATTTAGAATTGTTGTTGAGCTATTTTGTTATCTTGCTAAACAAAGGATAAAACACTAATACGCTGTAGCGCATTTGAAAATCAATTGTCGTCAACAGATTGAAGAGTAGGACTTATTATTTTTAGTATGAAACATTTGTTTATAAATTTTATGCCTCTGCTTTTAGCAGTTCTTATTGGTTGTAGTAGCAGTGAAAACATTATTAAAACAGCAACGCCTCCCACAGAATTTCAAAATGTGAGAGTTCCTGCTGAATGGGAAACACATAAATCAACATGGCTACAATTAGGAAGTGGTGTTTTATCTGTTTCAATGGGGCAAGCTATGATGGATGTAATCAAAGTGATCAAGCAATATGAAACTGTAAATCTTATTATAAACACAGAACAAGAAAAAGAGGATGCAATTATTCAGTTCCGGAATAATGGTATAGATGAGGCTAATATTGTTTGGCATGTGTACCCAATAGAAGGTGCATTTATGCGTGACAACGGACCAATTTACGTTGAAGATCAGGATGGTGGAAATAATCTCAGAATCCAAAATTGGAAGTTTAATTCGTATGGTGATGAAGATTCAGATATTGGCTATGCAAATGATAATGAAATTCCTACGAAAATAGGCGAATATCTGGGTATGGAGGTTGATGATTATACTGATTATATCCTGGAAAAAGGAAATGTTGAAGTTAATGGAAATGGCATCCTGGTGATAAACTATGATTGCCAAAATCTCCGAAATCCTGGTTATTCAAAAAGCGACCATGAACAATTCCTGAAAAACAGACTTGGCTTGTCTAAAATTATCTGGGCTTATGGTTATTACCCGGAAGATGTTACTACAGGTCACATTGATGGTATTGGAAGATTTATTAACGATAGCACAATTGTAATTGCTGACTACAATACTTCCATAGAAAACAATTTTGCTGCGGCTTGTAAAAAAGAAGGACTGACTGTAAAGATGTATCCCGGAGATCCAAACTGGCTTGTTGGTAATGGATATGTTGTTGGCATGGCTGATCCCGATGCTGAGCACAATGCGTATCTAATATCCCTGTTAGAATCCTATTTCCCAAACAGAGATGTACATATGATAGATGGTAAGGCTATTAGTGATAATGGGGGTGGTGTTCATTGTATAACCAATGACCAACCTGATAATAGGTAAGAGGATTTTATTCTGATAATGATTCCCTTTGGTTTAATGGGGGAATTGATGACATCTAATTGATATTAATTATTTATAAAATGAACTCGGAACTAATTTTAATTGGACTATTTGGGTTAATAACAATAGCAATTGAAGGGCTTTTATGGGGAATGATGGGGTATGTTCTCTTTAAATACCTGCGAATTGCTGATAAGTTTTGGATAGGGGGAGCAGTTGTTTTTGGCTTCGTATATTTTCTATGGGAAGAGATAATTATGGGGCAGATGATTGGGAAATTAGGTTTGCAGGTTAATAATCAGGCAGTAATCGATTATGTTGGAGATGACCTGTTCACAATTGATCTTTCAGATCTTATTTTTAGTCTTGCAGCAGTGATTATTGGCTTTCGTATTAGTCAAGGAATTGTAAAGAAGATGATAAAGAAAAACACTAAAGAAGTGCATGATTAATAGAAATCACCTTTAAGTTCTTGATTAAAAAGGTGACTAACTTTAGTTTATAATGAAGGTTAGTAATAACGAAAAGAAGGAAAACTGGCATCCGTTGTTAGAATCAGAGAGATGTTCTGACAAGGTGGATGTGGATGGTTTTAATACTTATTCGATGCGAGAAATCTTGATAAGTGTTGCTGCAATTGTTTTGATGATATCTTCAGTTTTCTGTTGTAAGAGCTTGTATAATTTAGATGATCCCAATCCTATGGCTGGTATTGGGATCTTAATTTTATCAATGATTTATATTATAGGATTCCTGGCAAGTGGCTTCTTATTGTGGTATTGTATTGAAGAACAGTTAAAATCTAAGACTATAGCACTAATTAATATCTGTTTTTATTTGGTGGTTGCAGTTTTACTATTTGTCTGATATATTGAAAATTCAAGCCTTT
>NZ_CEXQWX010000261.1:0-5123 GCF_982718395.1 Carboxylicivirga sp. | reverse complement strand
CTTGTCGGTTAATTCATTATCGAGCTTTTGAATTTTAAAGTAATCATTCAACCAATTACGCCATTGTGGAAGAAATACATAGCAATCATGGCTGAAGTCCACTTTCTTTAACAAGTTTGCATACACATCTGGGGCAATAAAAGAATCTTTATTAGCTAATCTATATTGTAATTTTAGCATTGTTTCAGCCATCTCAACATGGTATGATTCAATTTGCCTTAAACGTTCATTCGGTATATTTGCGATCTGTTTTTTATATGCTGCATAATGCTTATCGACCTTCGAACAATAGTCATCGAACTTTAACTTGCTATGGGTTCGTACAAAACCTTTGAGGACATTTTGATTATAAAGGCCATTTAATGCATTCATATGTGGATGAGAAGTAGAAACAACCCCTTCCTCGTTTTTCTGTACGGTCACATTCATACCCGGGCGCAAATACAACATTAGTTTACTATTAAGCAGATAATACCCTTCTTTGATCGAATCCGACATAAATAACGCATTACCATTAGCATCTATAGTTCCATTTAAGTATGGCGTTATTTGGCGGGACCAAGTATCCCAACTGGCATCTAATAACATAAAGAACTTTTCCCCTGATAGGTTCCCTTTCAATGTTAAAGGTCTAATTTCCTGCTTATCCTGTCCATCAATACTGCTAAGATTAAGGCATAGTAATAAGCCTATGAATACTACTCTACAATAGTTCATACATTAAATTTAAAAGATTATGGTAATGTTTGATTGTGTAAGAAAACAGAACCTGCAATACTAGTTAGGTTGTTCCTTTATAACTGAAATTAAAAACTCACAGATGGTCTTTATCACTTGTTTTTATTGAGTGACCCCCTGATGGATAAACACATCCATTAAAAGGTCACTCTATTTTAGCTATCGGTATTATAAATCTTCAATACCCGTAAACGCGAAATCAGATTTCCAGAACTGCCTTTCAGGAGAATACTTAATAATCCATCGAATTCGTGCGGCCTGATCCTTTGTTATACATTGGTGTAAACCTTGAGGAGCATCCATGATATTCTCAGCTAAAAACTCATAGCCAAAACCATTTATTTGCTTATACATCGTACTGTTGCGATTCATATTGTATTTATAAGGTATTCTACCATAATATGAATCATACCAAGAGACATAAGTTAAGAATGTATCGTCACAATAATCATTTGTGCCGGTCCATGACCAACCTGCCGAATATGGTTTCTTGTGATTCGGTAACAATCCGAAATAAATACCTACATAATACATCCAATCATTATGCTTTGAATTATAAGAAAGAGGTCGTGTATTCACAAAATCCTGTAGACGAATTTTCAAACCTTTTCGTTTGGCCCCCATATACAAATTAGTTTCATTTTGGGTCAATTTTAAACCCTGAGGTAAGGTAGATAAATCTGCATCTGTATATTTGGACATCGGATAACACTCTTCACTTACTTTATCTCCAAAGTCCTCATACTCTGAACTGGAAATTAACCAAATCTGAAAATATTTGTCCACAGGCCAATTAATATTATTCCCATTCTCAGGAAAATAATAATCATCTTTTTTCTCTTCATCAACATTATCAACCAGATCTCGAATAAACCATTCAAACGATCTTTCTCCGTAACCTATTATATTATGCTTATCAATCAATCGGTTAATTCCTGGTTCGATCAAGAGTTTACCATCAGGATCATATTTAGCAGCCTCAAAACGAATTTTAGTATCAACACCATTCGCATTCTTGCTGGCAATACCGCTAAATACATTGTTTAAACGTTTAATAGCTTGTTCAATTCTATCTGAGCGAAGTTTCATGCCTTTTGCTTCAATGTCAGCTTGTGTTTGCAAAACATGAAATACCACAGGGATCACGATTTCTTCATACGCATCTTCAGCTAACGGTTCTCTAACCTTGAACGCGACGGTGTCACTTTCGATATCAGTACCTTTAATGCGAGCCCAAACCTTAAGTTCTTCTCCAACTAAATCCTGATTATTAGTTGTAAAAAAACGTTTGGTCTCCACACCTGATTTTTCGTAATACTCAATCCATTCATTTGGGATTCGATCATTTATAGCAACAATCGAATCAACCGTTTTATAAACTATAGGTTTTAACTCCAACTCAGCTCTTCCGTCCGCAATTACCTGAAAATGATTTGGTATCAAGCTAATTCCGGTAATAGAATCTATATCTATTGTATTATTATCGTAGTAAGTAATATCCTCAGGCGTACATGAAAATAATAAAAGGATGAGTCCTAGTATTGCTCCTTTATTTATTAATATAGTTTTCATATTCTTATGCTAGATTATTTCGTTTATTCTACATTCATTATATCTTCCCATCCAGGATTTTGAACGATTTTAGATTCCTCGTCTTCAAATTCAAGAATTGGAATTGGCCATGTATAGCGGAAATCATCTTCTTCTAAAACAATTTCATATCCTAATATAGCTCCTCTATCAAAACGATATCCCAGACGTTTCATTTCTAACCATCTAACATCACATTCATGAAAGAACTCTAATCGACGTTCCATCAAAATATCATTCAAAAGATCATCGCGTGAGCTTGGCGTGTTAGCAATATCATAGTCAGTATATCTTTTTTCTTTGAAACTATTTAACACATCCCATCCCTCGCTAATCTTATTCTGACGCACTAATGCTTCCGCAAGAATTAAAATATTATCAGCTAAACGATAAGGAACATAAATACTTCCTTGTTTCTTATGGGTTGCGGTATGCAAATTATATTTATCATTAGCAATTAAACCTGTAGGCAACTCTAAGAAATAAAGATCTCGACGCATATCATTCGATTTATATAAATTATATACACCTAATGGAGCTTTGGAATCAATAAGACTACCACCTCTATATCGATTGGATGTAAAGTCTCCTAACGCATTAGAAGTTTTAACAATGCGTAATGTAAATTGACTATTATCATAAACTTTATAGCCGTCATCACCCATATCAAACATTTTTTCTTTTTATTCTGGACTATTACTCAGAACTCTATTCCCAATTGCCAATCTGGCATATTTTTCGGCATTTGCCCAATCATCAGATTCCTGAGCACCTGACATCGCTTTAAAAAAATAAATATTGGCCAATAAACAATGAATAAACTCCTCATTATAAATAACATTCCAGTCTGTTGATGGAGTTTCCTCCAGTAGATCTAATGCTTCACGAATATCACTAAATACTTGTTTGTATGACTCGCTTTGCGTTGACCTTTCAATGTTAGCATTAATCGGATCTTCATAATCATCTGTATTTAAAACAATACCTAATTCATTATTTTTATATGGAGCATAAAACTGTATCAGATTATAATAGGCCCAGGCCCTCCAAAGCAAAGCCTCTCCTTTTACATAGTTTCGCGTGTGATAATTATCTTCAGCAGAAATTTCAATATTATCCTCTACTTCACCAATGTTATCGATTATATAGTTAAGATAGCCACTGAATTTATAATTGTTCTCCCATTTCTGAATATTCTTATCCATCCAATTCAGGCTGGTGTATACATTGGGTTTGAATTCACCCGTTTCCGGATCGGCTATGTAATTTTCTACAAAATTACATTCGCCACAATAGATGGTTAATCTATTTGCAGAATTGAAATTAAAGATAGATTCTATAGCCCCTGCACCCCCCATAGTCTGATCATTAAGAAACCTCATATAGCCAGCAAGTATGGCTTTATGATCAGAAGGAGTTTTTACAATCCGCTTATTACGTGGTTTAACGTCGAGAAAATCAGAACATGACTGACTTCCCAGCCCAAACACTACTAGCGATAACAATAATATTATTTTCGTTTTCATACTTTTCAATTTTTAAAATCCCAAGGATAATCGTACGGTACATTTTTTAGGAGTAGGGTATGCAAATGCATTACGGGTTACCACATCAACTCCTTTATATTTTGTAAATGTAACCAGGTTGTTTGCATTCACTGTCAGACTCATATTTTGGAAACCACACCATTTTGCTGTTTTTTGCGGCAGCATATAACTAAGTGAGATTGATTGCAGTCTCAAGTAATCCCCCTTTTGATAATCAAACGAGGTATGTAAACTTGAAAAATTATCTTTACCGGTAACGAAGCTATAGATATTCGTTTCATCTCCTATATTTCTCCAGCGATAAAGAAATTCCTTTTCTCTGTTAGTATTCGAAACCTGCAAGTCAGAAGATGCTCCATCAGTATTATTTCCACTACCAGTTTTTGGTGCATTTTTACGATCATCAAACTGACGCACAATATGTCCTAGTTTATAAGACCAATAGGTAGTTAATGACAATTTTTTATAACGGATATTGGTTGAAAAACCACCAATATATTTTGGATTAGAACGCCCGAGATATTTCATTGAGCTTCTTAATACCTTTTTCATAGGCGCCCACAAACCCATTTCAGATGTTAGACTATTAGAATACAAAAGTCGCTCAACAACCACAGCATCAGGTATACCATCTAACTGAGGTGCCCATCCTTCACGAATAGCCTGTTCTTGGGCTTTATCAGTAAAAGTCTCCCACATATCCAGTACTTCGGCATAAGCTCTCTTACCTTCTTCTGAAAGGTATATCATTGGATTACCTGTGGTTGGATCAACACCCGCATAATCCCATCCATATATTGAACCGGTTTCCTCTCCCATCACGTTGATTACTCCACCATATTGTGTTCGATAATCAGGGGCATGTTGTATGTCAGTGATTCCATTTATGGATTTATGAATAATGTTTTTATTCATAGCAACGTTAGCCGTGGTGCTAAAGCTGAAGTTCTTCCTATGTATCCAACGAACGGTTGCAGAAAACTCCAACCCTTCATTGGTAACCTCTCCACCGTTGTACCTGGTTGTCCCTCGGCCGGTAGAGGTTGGTACATTCAGGTTTGTTAACAAGTCTGTTGTTCTATTAAAATAGTAATTTGAACTAAAATTCAGAGCATTATCTAAAACTCCAAAATTAAAACCCGCATTAAAAGAGGATTTTTTCTCCCATTTCACGGAACGATTTGGGAAAGTAAATCCCTCTGCAATTCGTTCATCCATATAACGGGTACTACTCATTGACAATGTTGA
>NZ_CEXQWX010000260.1:0-5276 GCF_982718395.1 Carboxylicivirga sp. | reverse complement strand
TTGAAGATGCCATGGATAGCTACGAAAAAGTATTGGAGATTGTAGGGGAGATTTGTGGTGACATCGTCGCTCCAAATGCAGAAAGTGTGGATCAGGAAGGTCCAAAGATTGTAAATAATGAAGTGGTTTATGCCAAAGGTACACAGGAAAACCTGGATGCTTTGGTTAAAGCCGGATTAATGGGAATCACTTTACCACGTAAGTACGATGGTTTGAACTTCCCAATTGTACCTTATATCATGGCAGCTGATATTGTATCACGTGCCGATGCTGGTTTTGTTAACATTTGGGGATTACAAGATTGTGCAGAAACAATCAACGAATTCGCTGATGAAGACCAGAAAGAGCGTTTCTTAACACGCGTTTCGCATGGTGAAACAATGGCGATGGACTTGACTGAGCCGGATGCAGGTTCTGATCTTCAGGCTGTTCAGTTAAAAGCTGAATTAAAAGACGGTAAGTGGGTATTAAACGGAGTTAAGCGTTTTATTACCAATGGAGATGGACATATTGCATTGGTGTTAGCTCGCTCAGAAGAAGGAACACAGGACGGACGTGGTCTGTCGATGTTTATTTACGACCGCAACCACAAGTCTGTTATTGTACGTCGTTTAGAGAACAAGATGGGTATCAAAGGTTCACCAACTTGTGAATTGGTATTCAAAGATGCGCCTGCTGAATTGGTTGGTAACCGTAAAATGGGATTGATCAAGTACGTAATGGCATTAATGAACGGTGCACGTTTGGGTATTGGTGCTCAGTCAGTAGGAGTTTGTGAATCGGCTTATCGCGAAGCATTGGAGTATGCCAAGGAGCGTGAGCAGTTTGGTAAGCCTATTATCCAGTTCCCGGCTGTATATGAGATGTTGGCGACGATGAAGGCTAAATTAGATGCCGGTCGTACTTTATTGTACGAAACATCGCGTTACGTAGATATCTACAAAACATATATGCATATTTCGGAAGAGCGTAAGCTTGAGCCTGAAGAGCGCAAAGAAATGAAGCGTTACCAGAAATTGGCTGATTTCTTCACGCCACTATTGAAAGGTATGACTTCGGAGTATAGTAACCAGTTGGCTTACGATGCGGTACAGATTCACGGTGGTTCAGGTTTTATGAAGGATTATCCGGTTGAGCGTATTTATCGTGATGCTCGTATTACTTCTATTTACGAGGGTACAACTCAGTTGCAGGTTGTTGCAGCTATTCGTGGAGTTACAACAGGTGGTTACCTTGATCGTATACGTGAGTTTGAAGTGATGGAATTGAAGCCTGAATTACATGCACTTCGTCGTACATTAATCGGTATGACTGACGAGTACGAACGTGTTGTTAAGACTGTTGTAGGTGTTAAAGACCTTGAGTATGTAGATTACCAAGCACGCCGCATGGTGGAAATGGCTGGTAACATTGTAATGGGTTACCTGTTGTTGCATGATACTCAACGTAATGATCAATTCAAGACTTCAGCAGAGATCTTTATTGCACGCGGTAAAGCAGATAATCATGCAAAAGCTGGATTCATCTTTAATTCATCAATTGATGACTTAGGATTCTATAAGCCTGATTTAGCGGAAGCTTAATAATATTATAGATAATTAGAATAAACGGTTGTTCCTTTGGGAACAGCCGTTTTTTTATTATACGATTTTAGAAATATGCTTAATCAATCAGGAACATATGCGTATATTTAATATTCAATAAATCTATTGAATAATGAAATGATTAGTATATTTGTTGCATTATTTAAGCGATAAGAATGGGAAAAGATAATTTTAAGAACTCAATGTTTGAGGGCTTATCTCGTTTGTTAAAAGCATTGGCTAATCCACTACGACTGGAGATATTGGAGATTTTAAGTCAGGGTGAGAATACCGTTGAGAGTATTGTTAATTTAACGAATATGACTGTTGCTAATGCATCACAACATTTGCAGGTACTAAAAAGCAATAATATTGTTAAGAGTCGCAAAAATGGGAGATATGTATATTACTCAATTGCCAATAATCAATTTCTTTCTTTGTATCAACATATAACCACTTATGGAACGAATGAAATAGCTGATCTGGAAAGGAATCTGCTACGTCAGCGTCAGGATTCTAATTCTGCAGATGCGGTAAGTTTAACTGAATTAGACTACATGCTGAACCAGGATAATATTGTGCTTTTAGATGTAAGACCTGAAGCAGAATATAAACAAGACCATATAACTGGTGCGGTTTCAATGCCTGTTGAAGATATTGTAGCCCGATTAAAAGAACTTTCGAAGAGTAAAGAAATTGTGGCGTATTGCCGTGGGCCGTTTTGCGTATTAGCAGATCAGGCAGTTCGTATATTACAAGAAGCTGGTTATTCGGTCCGTCGCCTTGATAAAGGATATCCGGAATGGAAGCTGGAACAATTAAAAAGTCAATAAATTATCAGTGAAATCCCACTCTGATTTCAGGCTGATATACGGTAATTGAAAGAAAACCTATACACATGCAAGATTTAATTTATCTCGATTACAATGCAACCACCCCCATAGATAGTGAAGTTTTAAGAGCTATGCTACCATATCTTAAAGGCAATTTTGGAAACCCTTCAAGTATTTATTCAATAGGTGTTGAAGCAAAACAGGCCATTGAGAAAGCACGCGTTCAAGTGGCTGAATTAATAAATGCGGCGGCAGGTGAGGTTGTCTTTACAAGTGGAGGTACTGAAGCTAATAACATGGCCATTATCGGTACTGCACTGGCTAATGAAAACAAGGGCAAGCATATCATTACATCAGCAATAGAGCATCCGGCGGTAATAAATGTATGTCAATACCTTGAGATGCAAGGATGGGAAGTGACATATGTACCTGTAAATAAATATGGCAGGGTGGAGATGAGTGAAGTTGAAAAAGCAATACGGCCGGATACCGTTTTGGTGACTATTATGCATGCTAATAATGAAGTGGGTACCATTCAGCCGATAGAAGAAATTGGTGCGATTGCCTCAAAACACAATATTATCTTTCATACTGATGCTGCCCAATCACTTGGTAAAGTGAAAACGGATGTTAAAAGCCAGAGTGTTGACCTTTTAAGCATTGCAGGCCACAAACTTTATGCACCTAAAGGCATCGGTGCACTTTACATTAAAGGTGGAGTACAGCTGAAAAATGTACTGTGGGGAGCAGGGCAGGAAAAAGGCATACGACCAGGAACAGAAAATGTACCCTACATAGTTGGGCTTGGACAGGCCTGTTATATCGCTCAACAAAATTTAAACAGGAATGCAACTCATATGATGCATTTGAAAATGCGACTATGGGAAGGACTGCGAACCAAATTGAATGATACCATCAGTATAAATGGCCAATTAGATAATAGTTTGCCAAATACCTTGAGTGTATCGTTAGATGGAATTAAAGCTCATCAGCTGGCCTCATCCTTAAGTCTCTCATTGGCGATATCAACCGGTTCTGCATGTCATGCGGATACAGTTCATATTTCACCTGTATTAAAGGCAATGCAGGTAGAGGAACGTAAAGCCCTAAGTACTATCAGGATTTCGGTTGGCAAAGATACAACTGAAGATGAGGTTGATCGGGCAATTGCTATTATTGCCCAAACTGTATATCAACTCAGACAATAAAACAAATCGCATAGATTATAAAAAACATTGAAATGAAACTTGGTGTAATTATCGAGACCAAAGAATTTGAAAAAGCCTGGAATGCTTTTCGATTTGCTGTAACTGCAGTAAAGACGGGACATTCTGTAAAGGTATTTTTAATGGGAGAAGCTGTTGAGTGCGAAGGACTCACCCATGAAAAATATAATGTTGATGAACAACTAAACTTATTCCAAGAGGTTGGAGGTGAGTTGCTGGCTTGTGGAACATGTTTAAAGTCAAGGCAGTTAGACGATGCTTCAACTTGTCCTGTTTCAACCATGGCTGATTGTCTTCAAATGGTTGAATGGGCCGATAAAACTGTTACTTTTTAAATATCGATCATTAGAATCTATTCTGAATTGCGAATATAATCGATTGATATTTAAAGTATAATAGTTAAAGTCTATTAAACCGCTATGTTTTTATAGCTTATCTTTCTTCAAGCCGCACAAAACTTCTATTTTTGTGGCGCAAAGAACATTACTTTAATATGAATAAAGAATTCAAAGCAACTCCATATAAGCTGGAGTCTGTTAAGAGCGGAAATCAATTTGAAGATGAGGGGTGGACACTAGATGCGCCTAATGAACATGAATGTAGTTTGGTAAGGGCTATCTATGAGAAGAAGCAAATTGATGTGAAAGATCCTTCATATGGAGTATTTCGTTTTGCTGACTGGTTACCGGTCCATAAAATGCTGGAGGGATCATCAGCTCCGGTAACATATAAAAGTGAAGGTTTAGCCAAATACCTTGGATTAACAAATTTATATATAACATTTAGTGGATACTGGCCCGAGAAGGGAGCCAATTTCCGCACTTGTTCATTTAAAGAAACAGAAGCTTATTCGGTTGGTGGTAGATTATTGACGGATGATGGTACTGTACTGGTAGTAGCCTCAGCAGGAAATACGGCTCGTGCTTTTGCTCGGGTTTGTTCCGATAATAATATTCCTTTATTGCTGTGTGTGCCTGAAGATAATATCGATGCCATGTGGTTTGATGAGCCTATAAAGGACAATGTAAAATTGGTGGTGACCAAATCGGGGAGTGACTATTTTGATGCTATTCATTTGTCAAATATGGCTTGCGAACTGGATGGTTTTGTAGCCGAAGGAGGTGCAAAGAATGTGGCTCGTCGCGATGGAATGGGAACTACCACTTTGTCGGCAGTAACATCAATAGGGGAGATTCCAAAGTACTATTTCCAGGCTGTTGGAAGTGGGACCGGTGCTATTGCTGCTTGGGAAGCCAACAAGCGTTTGATAGAAGACGGACGTTTTGGAAATCATTTTATGAAATTAATGGTGTCACAAAATGTACCTTTCCTGCCTATTCATGATGCCTGGAAAGCTCAATCACGTAAGATGTTGCCATTGGATGACGATGTAGCACGTAAGCAAGTGGAAGAGATTGACGCCAAGGTACTGTCCAATCGTAAACCACCTTATGCAGTATTTGGTGGATTGTACGATGCCATGAAAGAAGCGGGTGGTGATGTATTAACAGCTACAAATGAAGCAGCTGCAGAAGCTGCACGTATCTTTGAAGAAACAGAAGGGAATGATATTCACCCGGCAGCCTCGGTTGCTACAGCCACATTAATACAAGCTGTTAAAGATGGAGTTGTTG
>NZ_CEXQWX010000259.1:0-5381 GCF_982718395.1 Carboxylicivirga sp. | reverse complement strand
ACCAGGTGGCTTTCCAGTCGCGGGTTGGACCTGTTAAGTGGGTTGGACCAGATACTGACGACTACCTGGAAGAACTGGTTCAGGAAGGAGAAAAAAATGTGGTACTCATCCCTGTTAGTTTTACAACTGAGTGCCTCGAAACGGTCTACGACTTAAATATTAAACTGGTTGATATCTATAAGGAAGATGAACGGGTTGATCACATATCACGTGTTGAAATACCAGTTGCTCATCCTTTATTTATTGATACACTGAAACAAATTGTCAATGAGTAATCAGCATTACGATGTAATTATAATTGGTGCTGGTGTTACCGGATTAACATTAGCCCACCATCTAAATAAGAAAGGCGTCAATTTCAAAGTCCTTGAACGACAGAACCGCCACGGAGGTGTTGTTCATACACAGAAGGAGAATGGTTTCATATATGAATCAGGACCTAACTCAGGAATTGTGTCACACCCGGAAGTGGTGACCTTGTTTGATGATCTGGGTGATAGCATAAAAATTGAAAAAGGTAATGATTTGGTGAAAATCCGTTATGTACTTAAAGATGGACGCTGGAATGCTTTACCTCATGGACCTTTATCTGCTATTACCACCCCTTTATTCACACTTAAAGACAAATTCAGGATATTAGGAGAACCGTTCCGAAAGAAAGGAAGCAATCCGGATGAAACATTAGCCGAGATGGTTAAACGCCGGATGGGTAATAGCTTTCTGGATTATGCCATCGATCCTTTTATCCTTGGTATATATGCAGGTGATCCGGCTCAGCTGGTCACACGATATGCCATGCCTAAACTGTATAATCTGGAACAGAAATACGGTAGTTTCATAGGTGGTGCACGAAAGAAAGCAAAAGAGCCCAAGACCGAATTGGAGAAACGCACGGATAGGGCTGTTTTTTCTATCGAAGGAGGATTAAGTGGCTTAACAGATGCATTGCTGAATAGTGCTGGTGAAGAACATTTTACCTTTGGTGCTGACAAAGTAACAATTAAGCCCAATGATAACGAATATCAGGTTACTTACGAAGGCGGTGAAGGTGAAAAAACTATAAGCGCTACAAAAGTAGTAACAACAATCGGTTCTGTGGGATTACCTGAGACCTTACCATTTATCGACAATGGAACAATGCAAGACCTTACCAACCTGAAATATGCACGAGTGGTTGAAGTATCATTAGGCTTTAACAAATGGGAAGGACGACTATTAGATGGTTTCGGCGGGCTTATCCCGCATAAAGAAGGAAGGGATTTACTAGGCGTATTATTTATGTCATCTTTGTTTAAAGGACGAGCCCCTGAAGGTGGAGCTTTACTAACCATCTTTATGGGAGGAATTCGCAACGAAGCTTTGTGTGATCTGTCTGATGATAACATTATGGATATACTTAAGAAAGAGTTCTGTGATTTGATGCAAGTCGCTGAATTTAATCCATCTCTGGTTAAGCTTAAGCGCTATTCTCATGCCATACCGCAATACGGAGTATCTTCCGGTCTGCGCTTTAAAGCCATTGATGAAGTGCAAAAGCAATATCCGGGTTTAATCATTGCCGGTAACCTGCGAGATGGAATTGGCATGGCCGACCGAATAAAACAAGCTACCTTGATTGCTAATGAAATTGGTCAATGAGAAATCTGATTCTGATATTGCATATTATAACCAGCATTGTAGCGTTTATCATCACAGCTATTGTGCTTATCAGAGCCATTGGTGGGTTATTAAAGAAGATATCCATTAGCAAATATGATGTGAGTTTGCCTTTGACAGCAACCCTCCTGCTCTATTTTCAGCTCATCCTTGGAACCGCCTTATTTGTTATGTATATGGTAGAGTACAGCAGCGGCGACATGGAAGTCTACCAAAAGCAAGTGGTCAAAGGAAGGTTCTGGGCGATGGAGCATTTCATTTTAATGGTTTTTACATTGGTCATTAGTCACATCGGATGGATATTCGCCAAAAGCAATCATACACCTAAACTTATCTTTAAGAAGAATTTTCTTTATTTTGGTATTGCCTGTTCCATGATTATGATCTCAATGGTGATGAACATTGTCAGGTACTCCATTTAATTTGTAAAACCGGATTTTCGACTATTGTCGAAATCCTTGAGCATATTTAAAATGAAGATATTAGTCGTAGAAGATGAGCCGCAATTGGCACAGACTATACAACAATTTATCAAATCAGAAGGACACAATTGTGAGATAGCCGGTGATTTGACTTCGGCACTTGATCTTGCAGATAGTTTGTTCGATATCATTATTCTGGATCTTAACCTGCCTGATGGTAATGGCCTGGAAGTTGTGAAGAAAGTGAAGGGGATGAATATGCAAACAGGTATTATAATTGTATCGGCCCGCGATAGTTTAGATAATAAAATTGAAGGTCTGGAGCTGGGTGCCGACGATTACCTGACCAAACCTTTTCAAATGGCGGAATTAAATGCCCGCTTGAAATCCCTGGTTCGAAGAGTACATTTTAAGGGTGAGGAGAAAATCGTTTTCAATGAACTGGAAATTACTCCCAGTGAGCTATTAGTTAAAATCGATGGTACTCCGATTGACCTGACAAAGAAGGAGTTTGACTTGCTTGTTTATTTTATTGCGAATAAAAACAGGGTATTAACCAAAACAGGAATTGGTGAACACATGTCGAAAGACTTTATGGATTATGGCTTTACCGACGATTTAATCTATTCACATATTAAGAATCTGCGAAAAAAGCTGATTAAGGCAGGTTGCGGTGATTATATCAAAAATGTGTATGGCGTTGGCTATAAGTTTACGGATTCTTAGTTTATAGAGGCTGTAAATCATCTTAATACTTTGTACTCAAGTCTTGATACTATATTTTATATGAAACTTATCACCAAAACCGGTCTTAACTTTATATCCGCCAGCATCTTCTTCTTCTTTGTTGGTAGCTTGGGTGGTTATTATTTTATTCGCTATGCAGTCAATAAAATGTTTAACAATGAATTACTTGAAGCTCAGCGACAAGTCGAAAAGATAAATACCCCTGCCCTTTCTTATGCTGATGTCCAAATAGATACGCTTCCTGTTTCACTCGAACAAGTACAGTATTCATTTTCAGATACTGTAATTCTCAATACCATCAGCAAAAACTATGAATTCTACCGAAAACTCAACTATCTGAAACCAATTGGTTCTGACAAAGCCATTCGTTATGAGGTGGTTCGTTCAACAGCGCCATCTGATTTAATGGTGATGAAGTTTACCTTGATGCTGACTGTCTTCCCGGTTATTTTCTTTCTGATCTTATACCTGGTTAACCGGGCATCAACCAAGTATTCACTGTCGGTTTTTTACGATACTATCAATAAGCTTCGCTCCTTTGATGTTAATAAGGATAACCGGTTGGACCTGATGACATCTGACATTGATGAGTTCGAACAACTGAATGAGGTATTTAATGCCCTTGATAAAAAAATTAAGGAAGATTACGAGCGATTGAAAGAATATACCGAGAATACATCGCATGAATTACAAACTCCTTTGGCCATTATTAATGCTAAATTGGATGAGTTGATTCAATCCGATAATCTCACCGAAGAACAGATCACTTCTATCGCCGGATTGATTGAAACTACAAACCGTCTATCCAAAACCAACCAAGCCCTCATCTTTCTGGCTAAGTTGGATCACCGTGTATTCGCCGACGCTGAAAACATTGATTTTAATGAAATAATCAGGGCACAGCTCGAAAATCTGGAGCCATTTATTGAAGAGGCTGGTCTGAAGGTTGAGATGCAATCTCAGATGGTTTTACGAAAAAAGATGAATGCCTCACTGGCACACACCTTGATTCAAAATCTGCTTAAAAACGCGATCCGTCATAACATCGAGGATGGATTTATAAAGATCGACATCAAGGATCAGGAATTGCAGATAAGCAACAGTGGTCAATTGGTTAGCCATGAACCAGAGAAGATGTTCGGCCGCTTTCAAAAAAACAGCCAACACCCGCAATCATTAGGAATTGGCTTATCTATTGTGAAACGAATCTGCGATATATCAGAAATAACCATTCGCTACGAGCAAAAAGATAATGAGCATATCTTTTTACTCAAATTTACATCAAATTGAATTAATAACTTGACAAGGCTTTTCTGAGTCCTTCAAAGCGATTCTCGTAATCTTTAATCGAAAGTTCAATCACCTCCTTGGCTTCTTCAGCATTGTAAACATGAGTTATCTCGGATTCATTGCTGAGTCCTGGCATATCTTTATAGGTCAAGAAATAATGCTTCAGACGTTTTATCACCATCTCTGGCAAATCACTTATGTCCTTATACTCTCCGTATACTACATCATTCTTAAGTACAGAGATAATTTTATCGTCAGCCGCATTGCCGTCCAGCATTCTGAACCCGCCTATCGGAATAGCCTGAGCCAATACATCACCATGGGGTATGTCCTTTTCGGTCAATACCAATATATCCAAAGGATCTCCATCACCAATGATATCCTTTTTCCCTGATTTTTGAGCACAAAATTCTCCTACCAGCTTACCACAATAGGTTTGCGGAATAAACCCGTAAGGAGCCGGAACCACATTAGAATATTTTTGAGGTCGGTCAATGCGCAGATAACCACTTACTTTATCTACTTCATACTTAATGGTATCAGTTGGAACAACCTCAATAAAACAGGTTAGTATCTCAGGAGAGTTGTCGCCAATGTCAACACCATGCCAGGGGTGCGATTTGTAACGAAGTCCCATCAGCCGACCAATTGGGTCCATTATGCTGTTTGATGTCATATTCTTCTCTTTAGATAATTTTTGGATTGATTATACAACAACACGAAGTAACAGAATGTTTTATCCGTCACTCATGATAATTGTCAGCCTGTTAACTGAAAACCATTAAAGAGAAGCCACGACAAACGTGAACTTAATTAATCCTTAGGCTTATATTGATTTCTCCACCTAAGAATAGTCTCGTATCGCATGCCTGTACTTTTAGCTACCTCCGCTGGCCTATGAGTCTCCAGTAGCTTCATTACCATCTCTTTAACATCATCACTATATCGTGGTGACACACTCTTGGTTTTGCAATAACGTTTGCGAATACGTGCAATGCTCATATCAGAAACATTGAACTCTTTTGCAATGGCTGTAGCCTTTTCTCCGGCATCAAGACGCTTAGCTATTTTTAGCGAGTCATCAGGTGAAATAGTAGAACCACCTCTAAAATTATGATTCTTAATAAGCTCCCTGCGTAATTGACTGGTTTTTTTGTTAGCATCTTTTTGATTACCCCAGAAAAGGTTCTCATAATGATTGTTAAGCGTATGGCCGTCTTTGTGAAAAACCATTTTGTTGGATACCGGCATTGGATTGGTCACAAA
>NZ_CEXQWX010000258.1:4248-5474 GCF_982718395.1 Carboxylicivirga sp. | reverse complement strand
CTTCGGGGTAAAGTGAACCTGCATAGCTTATTGGCCTGTGCATTCATCTATCCTCCTGAAGCTTGTTAAACTTTTAATTATTTCAACAATGCAGGAGCAACAAATCACCTCTGTTTCAACAGAATTGGATGAGCAAATCCGACAAAAGATCGATTTAAAAACCAAACCACTTGGTGCTTTGGGCACACTTGAGAAGATTGCTTTTAAAGTATGTCAAATCCAAAACACCCTAACGCCACAACTAAGCAAACCATCTATTCTGGTATGTGCCGGAGACCATGGCATCACTCAAGAAAAAGTAAGTCCTTTCCCGCAGGAGGTAACTTTTCAAATGGTGATGAATTTCCTGGGAGGTGGTGCAGCCATTAATGTTTTTTGCCGCCAAAACAATATTAATCTATTAGTAGCTGATACAGGTGTTAACTTCGATTTTGAACCAACTGAACAACTACTTGATTTAAAAGTGCGCAAAGGTACTCGCAATTTCGCTGTTGAACCGGCCATGACCATTGAAGAGTGCCAGGCAGCTATGAACAATGGAGCTACTATCATTGAAAAGCTGCATAAGGAAGGTACTAATATTGTTGGTTTTGGCGAAATGGGTATTGGTAATACTACTGCCGCTACTGCTCTACTTTGCAAATTTGGGGGTTTTAGTGCACAAGAAGCGACAGGTGCCGGAACAGGTTTGGATGCAGAGGGAATCCAACATAAAGCACAAGTTATTGAGAAAGCTCTTCAACTGCATCATGCAATCAACAAGCCATTAGATGTGTTAGCAACTTTTGGAGGTTATGAGATTGCCACTATCTGTGGTGCCATCTTAAAAGCGGCGGAGTTAAAAATGATTATCCTGTCAGATGGTTTTATTGCTACTTCCGCTCTGATTGCCGCCCATGCCTTTAACAAAAATGTAACTGATTACTGCTTGTTTGCTCACAAATCAAATGAGCAAGGACACAAGTTAATGCTACAACACCTAAAGGCAGAGCCTATATTGCATCTTGGTATGCGATTAGGCGAAGGAACCGGATCGGCTGTTGCTTACCCGATTGTACAATCAGCCGTGAACTTTATGAATGAGATGAGCAGTTTTGCTGATGCGGGTGTGAGTAATAAGGAAGAAGAAATGTAAAGACGGAAGACCGTGGACGGAGGACAGAAGAATAGGCAGAAGACGGAAGACCGAAGACAGAAGACGGAAGACCGAAGACAGAAGACGGAAG
>NZ_CEXQWX010000258.1:0-4148 GCF_982718395.1 Carboxylicivirga sp. | reverse complement strand
AGAAGACGGAAGACCGAAGACAGAAGACGGAAGACCGAAGACAGAAGACGGAAGAAAAACTCTTGTGTTATATATCCAAGTAAAAGCTTAGTTGTATGGAAGAAACTAAATTCAAATTTGAGAAACTAATAATATGGCAAAAAGCAATGGTGTTTGGTGAATCCATTCATAATCTTGCATTAACGTTTCCAAAAGAAGAAATCTACAATTTATCATCTCAAATACGAAGAGCTGGTGATTCAATTGCATTAAATATTGCAGAAGGATCAATTGGTCAATCTAATCCTGAGCAAAAGAAGTTTATAGGCTATGCTATTCGCTCTTTAGCGGAAGTAATCACTTGCATTCATAAGGCTAAATTAAGGAAGTACATAGATAACAATAGCTTTGAGGCTCTTTATGGTGAAGCTTATTCGTTAATGAACATGATGATTAGTTTCAAAAATCAAATTAAATAATGTAAACCAATCTTCAGTCTTCCGTCATCGGTCATCAATCCTAAAAACCATGAAACAAATCAATCTACTCCTTACAGCCTTCGGCTTCTTTACCCGCATTCCTGTGCCGTTTAAAATTGCCTTTTCGCAGGAGAATCTGAATAAATGCAACCGCTATTTGCCTGTAGTTGGTTTGGTGGTTGGGGGTATTAGTGGGCTAGTGTTTTACCTGGCATCACTTCTGCTGCCCCATTCAGTCGCTGTCATGTTGTCGATGGGAAGTTCAGTATTGTTAACAGGTGCCTTTCACGAAGATGGCTTTGCTGACGTATGCGATGCTTTTGGTGGTGGATGGACCAAGGAGAAGATTCTGACCATCATGAAAGACTCCAGGGTTGGCGCTTATGGTGCAGTTGGTATTCTACTGTTGCTGATGCTTAAGTTTACCACGCTGAATGAGCTTCCTGCTTCAGTATGGATTAAAGCCATTATCTGTGGTCACGTTATCAGCCGCATGATGGCTGTTTGGACCATGCATAGCCTGAGTTATGTACGCGATGATGAAAGCAGTAAATCCAAACCTATTACCAAAGCTTTGCAGTTAAAAGATCTGCTAATTGCCATGGGAATAGCTATTCCCAGTCTGTTACTGTTTCAGGATTGGTTGTTCTTTATTGTTCTTATCCCTGTTTTTGTGGCTAAATATTGGCTTGAACGCTATTTTAAGAAGTGGATTGGTGGCTATACCGGCGATTGTTTGGGAAGTGTTCAGCAAGTAACCGAGGTAGTTGTTTACCTTAGCCTGTTAGCCATCATCACTTATCAGGCCCAAGTTAATCCGCTTGAAACGTTATTTCGATAGTGAAAACAACATGAAGTAAGTAATGTGTAGTAAAATTGAATATTTGACAGAAAACAGGGGACGGAAGACGGGTATAAGTAATACATTGGTAATGTAATTAACTCTAATAATTTAACGGTTTACCGTTCACCAAGCACTAATAAAAATAAATGGAACTCTGGCTTATCAGACATACCACGCCTAAAATTGATCAAGGCATTTGTTACGGGCAACTCGATCTGGATGTTGATGCGAATTTTGATGATGAATCTCGCGAGATAAAAAAGCACCTGGAGAACATTACTTTCGACAAGGTCTATTCCAGCCCACTAAAGCGCTGCTATCAGTTGGCTCAAGCACTATTTGGGAAACGGAATATTATCAAGGACGATCGCTTAAAAGAAATTAACTTTGGTGAATGGGAAGGGCAAAAGTGGGAAGATATAAAACGAGAGGCTCTGGATAATTGGGGCAATGATTATATCAACCAAAAACCACCACAAGGTGAGAGTTTTGGTGAATTAATCCATCGCACCAATCAATTTATTGCGACCCTTCATGGAGAAAACTACAATAAAATAGCCATTGTGACTCATTCGGGGATATTACGGGCATTTTTGATTAACTATCTGGATATCCCACCACTCAAAGTCTTCAACCTGGAATTGTCGTATGGCTCCATAATTAAGGTTCATATCCGTTCCGATAAGTTTCAACAAGTCAAATTTATAAAAGGATAGTATGGCTGAGATCATTCTTATTACAGGCGGTCAGCGTTCAGGCAAAAGTTCTTATGCACAAAACTTGGCTATGCGGTTATCTCCACACCCTGTTTATATGGCTACATCGCGCATTTGGGATGAAGAGCATCATGAACGCATCAAGCATCACCAAGCCAACAGAGGCCTGGAGTGGACCAATATCGAGGAAGAGAAAAAGCTGTCTCAGCATGATCTAAATGGTCGGGTTGTATTGGTAGATTGCATCACTCTTTGGCTTACCAATTTCTTTTTCGATAACAATAGTAACATTGATCAGTCGTTAGAGGAAGCTCAAAAAGAGTTTGATCAACTTATACAACAAGATGCCTCTTTCATTTTTGTGACTAATGAAATTGGCTTGGGCGGTATGCCTGAAAATCCTGTTCAGCGAAAATTTACAGACCTGCAAGGCTGGATGAATCAATACATCGCACAAAAAGCTGATAAAGTATTTATGATGGTTTCAGGTATTCCTATGAAAGTGAAATAGGAATTACCTGTTTTCTTATTTATGACCTGAGCTCGACATAAAATTTTGAACTCAGGTTTATACCAAATTAAGTTGTAATAAACTTGCTAAGTACCCAAGGGTACTTAGCAAGTCATTGCCGCTATGGCATTGTTAAAACCTCATCCCAAAATCCCCATGTATGATCGTATTCGGGCAGATAATGTTCAATCTGCATCGTAAAGATTTTTTTACCATCATTGGTCGATACAGTACCCGATCCACCAATACGCACTGGCAACTCAACACCGCTATGGAACCATCCTTTTTGTTCTGGGATTGAGACTGTTCCCAAACCCTCATCTACAATTAATAAGATATCATAGCCTTCCTCATACAAGCCCTGAGCCTTGTAAATATCCAAACCTTCGGCTTTAAACATTTCCACAGCCCAGGTATCTTCAAAAAAGGTGCTTTCCATTGCTCCTGAGCCTAATCCAGTAAAGCTTAACTCCAGCTGCCCACTAAAAGCAGCCGTATTAAATAAAGAAGAAGCATTATCGCCAATTACTTTTAACTCAAAAGTATAAATCATTGCCGGATCAATTCCAGATGGATTTGTTGCCATAATTTTTGCATAAGCCACTGCACTTCCGGCCTCGAAGGTTAATGACTCTTCTTCCAGTACAAATAATCCCGTTTCATCATTGCTTTCCAAACTTAGCTCGGCCGTTGTTCCTACAACATTCTTATAGGTTCGATGAATCGGAAATGTAATACTATAGGTATTTCCTGTATTCAATTTATAAGGTTCATCAACTGCTGTAACAGCTACCGCTACATAATCAACACCATTGGTATCGATCTTTGTTTTAATATTGTCCTGATCGCAAGCACCTACTGCTATAAAAAGCAATAAGCCATATAGTATATTTCTCATTTTTCTACCTTTTAAATTCATAATATTAACCATTTGACAAATGACAGAAGTCTACCAGGGATTCTGATCCGTTTCGGCATCCATAGCGCTGTTTCCATCGAACTCAGCTTGGGGAATTGACATTACCCAATCGGGACAAAACGGATTCTCTGTATCTACACCTGTAATCTTACTCGAATGGTTGCTACCAGCAAAGGTTCTTATAAAGCCGGTTTTTAATCGCTTAATATCATATATTCTTGATGTTTCGCCCCATAGTTCAATTCTGCGTTGCAACATCACCTCATCCAAAAGAGTAACACTTCCACTTGCAGGTGTGGTCGGACCATTAGCATCATCAACTGTTAATGTATTGGCGTCTGTCAAATCGTCAATACTGTAGTCGGTCATCCGTTCGTTCATCAGCATTGATAATATTTGTCTGGTTGCAGGGTAATCCTCAAGCATACATTTCGCTTCTGCTTGGATTAATAACATTTCTTCATGACGCATAAAAATGTAATCGCCTGCACCAGTTGCACCATTTGAGAACCGGAATTTAAATTGATTGTAACTCACATTAGTACCGGTTGGTTGCTCTTCCTCCTCAGGAATCACGCCATGCCACCAATTCTTTCTCACATCATCATCATCAACCTGAGCATACAGCCAATTACTGATACAAACGCTCGAAGTATAGGCATAAAATGATTCAACGCTGGCGTCCATATGTCCGAAAAAA
>NZ_CEXQWX010000257.1:0-5544 GCF_982718395.1 Carboxylicivirga sp. | reverse complement strand
TGTTTGAAGCGTAGCGAGTTCTTTATTTCTCATCAACAAAACAAAGGTGGGTAAGTGAGGACCCAGTCGGCGGTTTTCTTTGTTTACTTTCTTCAACTGAAGGAAGAATTGTAGCAGAGCGAAAATCATGAACGCCAAAAATTAAATTCGTGAACTAAAGTAAAAGCCACTGCGGCTTGAGCTGACGTCGTGAGAATAAAAATTATATATGATTACCCTGTTTGGGTATAAATCCGTCATTTGAGCAACACCAAAAAATCTTACCTTTGCGGGCTATGAATATTTTCAATAAACTGAGTGCAAAGGAAGCCCGTACATTTCGACTACACCTGTTTTATAGCAGTATCGACGGCATAGCGAGCGGAGCTTTGATACTCAATGAGTTTATTTTTATAAAATCGCTTAAAGGCTCCAACGTGCAGCTGGCATTTTTATTCCAGTTTAGCATGGTGGTGTTTTTATTTGCCATGCTGGCCAATGAGGTAATGCGACGCTTTACTAACCGTAAACGGTTTTTAAGAGTTACCGGCATTATTACACGTTTACCATTGGTTGGTTTTGCACTTTTTCCCAACGTGACAGGTGAAAATGGTTTATCGCCGATCTATCACCTGATATTCCTAAGCGTGTTTCTATTGTTTTATACATCAAAAATTGCGGTTGTACCATCCATTAATCAGTATCTGAAAGGCAATTACCGGCACGAATTATTCGGGAAGCTTTTTGGCTATGCTACTACATTGAATAAGATATGCGTACTGGCATCTACTTTCCTGGTTGGTGAATTGTTGCACTATAATCCTAATTCATACAAGCTTTTTTATCCGGTAGTAGGCGTGTTAGGTGTAGTTTCGGTTTACCAGCTAACCAAAATTGATTTTATCCAAAAAGCTGAAGAAATAACAAAACCGATCTGGCATGCGGTCGGTGATTCGTTTAAGCGAATTCTTGAGATATTAAGAAACAACAAGCCTTTCAGGCATTTGGAGATTGGTTTTATCTTATATGGTTTTGCCTGGATGAGCACCCATGCCGTAGTAACCATCTTTTATAAGGAAGCACTGGATGTTAACTATCCAACTGTGGCATTTTATAATATCTTGTTTAACCTGGTTGCCATTTTATTATTACCGCTATTTGGAAAATTGATCGGTAGTCGTGATCCACGACGATTTGCTATCATCACCTTTGGTTCACTGATGCTGTTTATTGCCTTTACGGCATTAACCGAGTACTTCCCATATTATGTTGAAGTTTGGAACTATAAACTATATTATCTGTTTTTAGTGGCTTTGTTCTTTAATGGAGTATTTACAGGCAGTATGCCCATTTTATGGGGTATTGGTAGTAGTTACTTTTGTAAGCCACATGAAGCAGCAGATTACCAGTCGGTTCATTTGTTTCTTACAGGTTTCAGAGCATTGTTTGCACCCATAATTGGTATCAAACTGTATGAATGGTACGGGTTTAGTTTTACTTATGCCGTAGGAATTGCCTTGTTGGTAATAGCAATAATATTAATGATTTATTCAGAAAAGTATTTTTCAAAAGCAAAAGAATTTGGATAGAGTGGGGAGGACAAACCCAAAACTCAGAACTTAAAAACCCAAAACAATATAAAAGCATGTATTCCGGTAATATCACAAAACTTTATCTGATCAAAATTGCCAAGTGGTTTATGCTGACCATGCCAATTCTGATGCTGTTTTTCCAGGATTTAGGATTTACTGTTGAAGAGTCGTTTCAGTTAAAGGCCATTTATAGTATTGCCATTGTTGTATTTGAGATTCCATCCGGATATGCGGCTGACGTGTTAGGACGTAGACGAACCTTGATTATTGGAAGCATTCTTGGGACATTAGGTTTTGCGATTTACTCCTTCACTTCCGGTTTTTATGCATTTTTGGCTGCAGAATTAATTTTAGGTATTGGTCAGAGCTTTATCAGTGGTGCCGATTCAGCGATGCTTTATGATAGTTTAAAGGCTGACGGGCGTGAGAATGATTACCTGAAATATGAAGGTCGAAACTTTTCCGTTGGTAACTTTAGCGAAGCCATTGCTGGTTTTATGGGGGGTGCTTTGGCTGAAATCAGCTTACGCACACCTTTCTTTTTCCAGACAGGTATAGCTTTTATTGCCGTGCCGGCTGCCTTTATGCTGGTTGAGCCACAATTATATACGCGCACACAAAAGGCTACGTGGAAAGATATCATGAATGTGGTGAAATATGCCATGGTCACGAATCGCAGCTTACGTTATAATATTATCTATTCATCGATTATCGGATCAGCTACCCTAACTATGGCCTGGGTGTATCCGCTTTATTTAAAGGAGGTCGGCTTCAGGGAGATTCATATCGGATCGGCAAGCACCGTTTTAAACCTGGTGGTGGGTATGACAACTCTTTTTGCTTATAGGATAGAACAGAAGCTGCGGCCCAAATCAACAGTATGGGGAACCACTCTCGTGATTACAGGAGCTTTCATCGCAGCTGGTTTACTACATTCTCTATATGTATTACCTGTTCTTGTCTTCTTTTATTTTTCGAGGGGTATTGCCACACCTGTTTTAAAGGATTATATCAATCGTATCACATCATCTGACATTCGGGCAACAGTTTTGTCTTTACGAAGCCTGATTATCAGGGCCAACTTCTCTATTCTGGCACCATTATTTGGTTATATGACCGACCGGTTGACATTGAGTCAAGCCTTTATAATTATAGGGATCATCTTTATGGTACTGACAGGTTCGAGTATCTTTTTATTCCTGAGATCGTTAGAAAAAGATCAATCTTAGACATTTTTATTATTTTCGACGCCACATTTTTAACAAACATAGTGCTTCAGGCACATATACCAAAGCCCAACTTATGAGTACAGTTTACTTTGAATTACCCCTTATCGAATGGATCGGCTACGCAGCTTCAACGTTAGTTTTAATATCACTAAGTTTATCATCCATTGTTAAACTTCGCATATTTAACCTGATTGGTGCGGCTTTATTTTCGTTCTATGGTTTCTATATCGGAGCTTTACCGGTTGGAATTATGAATCTGCTAATTTGTTTTTTCAACTTGTATTACCTGCGATCATTATTATTTAAGAAAGAAATTTTTGAAGGTGTTTGGTTGGATGCAAAGGATGAATATCTGAAACTATTTCTGAATTATCATCTTAACGATATTAAACGTTTCTTTCCTTCATTTGAAATTGACCAGAAAGATGATTGTCAGGTATTGATGGCTGTACGCGATATGAAAGTAGCTGGTGTGATGTTGCTTTCGAAACCGCAGGAGAACAAAGCTAATGTGATATTGGATTATGTAACACCTCAATATCGCGATTACAAAACAGGTAAATATCTTCTTCGAAAATTTAGAGATGAATTAACTGTTAAAGGAATCAATCAACTGTGTGCTCGATCTGAAAACGCCTTGCATGTGAAATATTTGCAAAAGATTGGATTCAGAACAGACGGAGAGGCGTTTGTTCTGGATTTAACAGACGAATGTTCATAAAACACTCTTCTATTTCAACCGAACAATAAGTACTTGTTTAGTTTTCTACATTTAGGCGGTTAAAATTTAAGCTAACTAAAACCCATGATGTATGAAATTTTCAAAACAAGTATTTATCACATTAGTAACTGCTCTTACTTTCTTTCTGTTATGTTTTAGTACCGGTTGTTCCGATAAAAAGGAAAGTGCTCCCGGTTTCATTACCATTGTTGGAATGAACATTGACTTTGGAACTGTTGGACTCAATGCTCCGTCACCAGCGCAGGAAATCAGAATTCTTGGAAGTGGTATTACTAAAGATATTACTGCGACAACTTCTGACAACTTTGAGGTATCTCTGGATGGTAACACCTTTAGTTCAGAAATTACTATAACAGCGCAGCAAGCCAATTCTGGCGCCGAATTGCAAGTTCGTTGTTCACCTTCTAAAACAGGTTCGCTGGAAGGTTCCTTAACTGTTTCAGGCTACATCAAAGAAGAGCTTAGCAGCCACCTGACTGCAAATGCTGTTGAAAAACTACGCATCATTGAAACTTTTAGTGATCAGCGTTTGGCATTTGGTGGAGGACATTCTCAATCAGCCGAAGGAACGTTTACCTTTCCGAACAACCCTGATAAAGTGGAATCCATTACAATGTATATTAAATTGAAGTGTCCGGATGGTGGATGCAATGCCTGGGATGTATTTGCCAATATCAGAATCAAACACCCGGCAAAGGATGACTGGATGGAATTAGGACGCTATATAACGCCATATGGCGTTGACAACCACCAAGTGGTCAAAGGATTTCCTATTGATGTAACTGATTTTAAAAGTTTACTGACAGGGAATGTAACCTTAAAATCCTTTATTGAAGTATGGGGTGCCGATGGTTGGCTTTTGGATGTGACTTTTGAGATAGTTGAAGGCATGCCTGATTATAAATATTACCAGATTAATGAGTTGCTTGATTATGCCAATCACAGTTTGGCAGGAGTGCCTTATGGTGAGACGCATACATTTGATCTCGAAAAATGTGTAACGATCCCAGAAGGCGTAGAACAAACAGGTTTTCGCACAACCATAAGTGGTTGGGGACATGCCACACCTGCAGATAGTGATGACCGTCCTTGCGCCGAATGGTGCTTCCGAACACACCATATTCATATAGAAGATGCTCCTTTTTTCACACATGAGTTAAAAGGTATTGGCTGCAACAGTAACAAAGTCAGTCCTCAGAGTGGCAACTGGCAGCCCGATCGCGCAGGCTGGTGCCCGGGCATGGAAGTACCGGTTCGGCATGATGTATTTTTAACCTCTATGTCAGGCGAATCATTTTGTTATAAATATGTATTTGCCCCATGGACCAATGATATGCAATCTTCGGCCGACAACAAACACGCCTATTATGCTATTTCGAGCTACGTGGTAGTGAAAAGTAACGAGCCAATTAATGCAGTTTTAGTCGACTGATTAGCATTCGAAGAAACAAGCATTTCCAAAACTTTAAACCTTGGAAAAGATTAGCATCAATAACAATACTATTCAATAAAATCCCGTAATTCTCTTTTACAAGCTCTTTGATTACGGGGTTTTATTGGCAAAGATTCCTGTTGTTTGAGTCTGTTGTACAAATCATGGCACATCACAATACCTTTACCCAGAAGTTCCTTTTTCTCTTTACGGGTGATGGACGACAGACAGGTAATGGGATGGAGGTTTTCCAGTTCGATCCAGTCTTTCAAATTTCCTTTAGCAGGATAATCCCAACTTAAAAGTGTTAAGCCATAGTCACGACCAAATTTTATGGCATCCTCGGTAAATCGGGTATTGGTAATGATCCAGCCTTGTGTGTTAGTGTTTTTTAGTTGATCATCAAAGTTTCGAACCCGGTTAAGGTCATCAAAACGTGATCGGATGTACATCGGAACTTTCACATTGGTTTTTGTGCCCTGGTAATTATGAAATTTACACTCAACAAATATATGCCGGTGTTCATTAGTAGCAACCACATCTATTTCATGTCGCACACTGTAACCATCC
>NZ_CEXQWX010000256.1:0-5653 GCF_982718395.1 Carboxylicivirga sp. | reverse complement strand
GGTTTATATATTGATTATTGTATCATTTCATATTTCATTACATCATCAATGATGCTGCGTTTCATTTCAAAATCATATAAAGATTGCAGCTTCATATTAAGCAGCTCCAATTTATAGTTTATCAGGGATGTTGTCAGCGCATTCTTTTTTTGTGTCAACTGGTTCTGAAATAAATTAAGGTCCATACTCGTTAAATCTCCATTACGGTATTTTTCCAGGTTTATATCATACGTCAACTGAGCATTCTCTTCATTTATTCGCGCAATATCAATCTGAATCAAGGTATTTTTAATGCTACGTTCAATCTGTCGTATATCACGACGAATGGTTTTCTGCTCATCCTGCAAATTGTATTCACTTGTTTTTAAAGAGGCTTCAGCAGCACGCATACGCGCTTTCTTCTCTCCCCAGTCAAACAAAGGTACCTCCAGAGTAAAACGGATATCTTCATTATCATTTGGGCTTTCATACACATTCTTAAGCTTTTCATTCTCGCCAAATAACCCAACAGTTACATTCAAATTACCTTTAAATTCGTTAGTCGCATTAGTTTTTATCAGTTCAAACTTTCCTAATTCAATATCAATCTGTCGCTGACGAATTTCCATTCGGTTGGCCAAAGCAAAATTAGTGGCCATATTCAAATCAATATCTACAGGCATAACTGACACTTCAGCAATGACCATTATTTCTTCTGAAAGTGGCAACCCCAACATCTGTTTAAAGTTGTCTTTAATATTTTCGAGCTCCACTTCATTATTATTAACTGTTGACTGACTTGTCATCATGTCTAATTCTGCCTGAAGCATTTCTTCTTTAGCAGTTAAACCAGCTTCCACTTTATTTCTTATAATTTCATAACTCTTCTTCCGATTCTCCCACTCTTCACGAGAAGTAATCAGCTGCATTTGTTTTTCATAGATTTGATAGAAGAACTGAGTAATCTGCTGCTCAACATTTAGGGCTTCTAAAGCATAATTAAGTTTTGCATTTTCATGATCAAACTCCAGCTCTTTAAGAGTCATTTTTGTACGGTTATAAGTAAATAACGGTTGATTAAAGTTTATTCTTAAATCATTACTATAACCTGTAAATGGCTCCTGACTGAATGGATCATCAGGATCATACTCCGAGGAATAATTGGTCTGCCAGTTAAAATTATTCTCTAATGACAAGGTTGCATCTGTCCAGATTATTGGTTGCGATACAATTAAAGAACCCGCACTTGAGGTTCTTTCATTATTAAACCATTTACGCTGAAAGTCATTGTAAGTCCTACTGTTGGTATATTGAAACGGATCCAGTACCAACCTAAAATTAGAACGTAAAGAAGCTCGTTGCGCATTTAATAACTCCCTGGTTTGTTCAAGACCATTGCGCATTCTAACAATTTGCGGACTATTTTTTAATGCTTCTTCCACTGACTGTGTCAATGTCATCAAACGCTGCGCTTCTCCGGTTAGCAGCCCTAAGAAAAGTAAGCAGGTTAAGGTTATTAAGATTTTCTTCATTTGTTAATATATTTTCTGTCTTTTACTTTTTCACCCATTTTACGGCATCTCCTATAACATATTCATTATTGGAAACATCAGATAATTCTACTTTGGACGTACCTTCGGAATAGTAATATTCGCCCAGGTATAACCAACCTTCATTACTGTTACTTACGGTCACTTCGACTTCTTCCATTCCATCGTCATGATACACTCTGTAATTGTAATTTACTTCTTTATTCCTGTTACCACGTCTGCGGCCAAAACGGAAACTAATATTCGGTACGTAAGCATAAACTTCATAATTTCCGGATTGTGGCAAGTCCCTTTGCCAACTTGCATAGCCTTCACCGCTTCCTCTGCGCTTATAAACCGCTGACTTAAGGTATTCACCAAAGAATTTATCCCCGGCAACAGGCTTCCACTTTACCGGAGGATTCCAGAAACGTACCATACCATAAGAGTCGCTTTCTTCCTCCTCATTTTGCATGCTTGCCCACCAATCTTTTACGGTTCTGCTTTCACCTGTATTCACGATGGAAAACCCTTCATCTTCATTATCAACAATAAATTCATTGGAATTTCTGAAAACAAGGTTTTTCGATGATTCTCTTATCCCTTCAAAGAAATCTACTCTTTTGGAATTTCTATTAACCTCATTAATTATCAGGGTTTGATTTGATGGAATATTTGATGCCAAAAATGTATTGACCTGTACCTCCCGAGGCTCTTCATCAAGTAAGAATCCCAAATCATAAGTTTTTCCTGATTCTACTGCGTAGTTTACCTGGTTATCTTCTTCTGCATCTGTTTGGAAACGCGAGCGGAAACGACCTCGACCGCCTCTCTGGTTTCCTTCCCGTACTGTGAAACCGATAATTCCATCAGCATCACCTTTATTAGCAACAGTCAATTTAAGAAAATAACGTCTGCGCTTCCCTTCCTTCACTTCAAATACATCGACTGAACTAAATAAGAATGCAGGACTATACGTTTCATTCAGCCAGTCATTGTAAACTTTGTCAAAATCAAGTTGAGTAATCTTCTCAATATCTTTATTAAACTCATCTACTTTTTGATTTTCAAAGCGCGAGGTCATAATGTAATTTTCGAACTCCTTATCGAAATTGCTTTGCCCGGTATTGACCTTCAAATTAGAAAATAACTGACTACCTTTTGAAGCAAACACGTTACCAAGTGTATTCACATCCTCCTTCAGAATAAGTTCTTTTAAACTATTATCGCGTAGTTTCAAAATCACTTCATCGTTGCTGGATAACCCTCCCAGGTCACGTCTTCTGCTTTCTCCCAGTCGCTGATGCAGATAGTTTTCAATTGCTATTGTCAGTAATGGGTAAGCCTCTTCCTTAATACTATTGGTATAGGCAAAGTACATTGGAAAAACCTGGAAACGTCCCCAATTCTCAACATGTCGTTCTCCTTCCTGCCGTCGTCCGAAAAAGAATCGCGAAGGACGAATAAAGTTATCACCCAGATAATTCTTTAACAGGTCAACCTGCATTTCTTTTTCTGATCGTTCTTCATTAGAACGTTCCATCCTTCTTTCATTCCTTCTTTTTACATTTTGCAAGTCATTTTGCCATTCTCCACCTCCATTCTCAGGAAACAAAACCATCTCGGGCATAACATTTTCAGTAGCCAGTGACCAGTTTCTCAGATACGAATACATATTGATTGGTGCTTCTACAACTGAGAACCTTTTAAATGGATATGTCACCCCCAGTTTTCGCTCAAAATCGTCCTTAATCGATTTAATCACATATGATACTGTATCATCTAATTCAGTGAAATATTCTTTATAAAATGTATGTTCTTGATGGTGGTATAATGAAAATTCAACACTATCAACCATAGTTTCATACTTCTTATACCGCCCGATAATTAAACTATAAGCATTTAAGGGCATCTCAGTAATAAATTTGTATTCCCCCTGACTAATGCTATCCTTTTGCCCTTGTGAGATAACCTCCAAATCAGGACGAGTATTAACATGCAGGTTCATTTTAGCAAATGGATAATGTGTCCAGAATTGTTTATCGCCAATCACTGGATACCAATTCGCCTCTCTGGTCAGTAAAACATAGTCATCCTGAATAAAGCTGTATTGTTTTCCTGCCAATAAAGGATCTTTCCTGTTCTCTGCCAACCTGGTTTCTTCATTAATATCTGCATACATGGCTGCATCTAATGTTTTGCCGGAATAATCGATTTCAACATCCCCACTTTCAGGAAAATCGTCAGGCATATCAACTGTTAGTAAATGAGCATCTTGTTTAAAGGGTACTTCCTTATTATTTGCATAACAATCCGACACTTTAAGCCCCGGGTTAAGTACAAAAATAAGTTCACCGGAATCAGCTTCTTTACTGACTTGCATTTTTACCTTACACTGAATCTCTTCCCCATGGTGATTTAACTTTATATCGTATTGATCAATTAGATATGCGGAAGGTTTTAATTGATCATTTAACTGTCTGATCTGGGTTAAAAGTTGATCCACTTTTAAAGACTCGCTCATCAATTGCCAAATACCGCCCGCGCTAAGTGACAGCAATACTACAATGCTGGTGATTAAAATAGGCTTATTAAACTTTTGCTGTTCCAATCGGGGCAATCGCCAAACTGTGGCTAAAATCAGGACAATACCTAGCGACAAATAAAACAAGCGGTGTATTACCAGGTGGTCAACATCCTGAAATCCGGTAAAATCAGAGCGCATAAATGGCGTATAAAAACCAAGTATATCAAAGAGGCTGTCGTATTTATTACGTAAATAGAATAAGGATAAAGCAAGAAAACCAAGCAATAAAACAAAGGTAACTGCCTGATTACGTATTAGAGTCATGGTAAAAAAGGATAACCCCAATACTAGCACCAAAGTTGGTAAGGAAATTAAAATTGGGTATATCAGATATGATGTCCATGGTATAGTAACCTCATTGGCAATAAGGCTAAAAATGATTCCACTCGCCAGAACAAATAAATTCAATAACAGGAAGACTTTAAGTATCCCAATTGTTTTGCCAAATACATAGTCTACATTTGACATGCTCCGCACATAGAATGCCTCAGTTGTATCCAGTTTTTTGTCACGACCTAAAAAATCAGCTGATAAAAATACAGCTATTACAGCCTGGGCAATATTTAATATCCACATATTAAAATAGGGCGCACCTGAAGGTAACAATCGTCCCGGCCACCCTCCATCTCCTACTCCGGTCAACCCAAACAGGTTAAACATCAGAATAAAACCCATAATAATAATGGCAAAAATTCTAAAAAACCAACTGCGCAATAGCGTCTTGGACTCGAAGCGGGCTACTGTTTTTATATTGAAAATTGAAATCATTGATACTGGAATTTTTCGTTGGCGACATACTCCATAAAGTACACATATGCATGCTCAAGGTTAGGCTCAATAAGTGTTGTATCCCAACCATTAACCTCATTGGCGACAAATTCAATTTCATATCCGGATGCACCCGGTACAGATGTGATCACAGGGTATTGTTCGCTAATCAGTTTCATCTGGTCAAATGAAACATTTGTTTTAAACACATGTCCTGTTGATTGTTTGATAAACATTTCAGGCGATCCCTGAAAATGTACTTCCCCCCTGTTAAGCAAAGCCATTTGCCGACAAGTGGATGATATATCTCCAACAATATGCGTTGACAAAATAATGATCACCTCTTTTTGACTGAGGTTGGACAGTATATTACGAAAGCGGATTCGTTCTTCCGGATCAAGCCCCGTTGTTGGCTCATCAACAATCACAATTTTTGGATCGCCAATAAGCGCCTGGGCTATTCCCAAGCGTCGTTTCATACCGCCAGATAATTTATTGGCATAGCGATTTCTCACATCAAACAAACCAACTTGTTCCAATAAATCATCTACTGCGGCCAATCGTTCTTTTTTCTTTTTAATGCCAGCTAATGAAGCTGCATAATCGAGAAACTCCCAGGTACGTAACTTAGAAAAAAAGCGAAAATCCTGTGGTAAATATCCTAATAAAGATCTGACTTCAGCCCTGTTTTCTGAAAGCTTCAATCCATTAACATAAACATCGCCATGCGTTGGCCGTTATCGTCGTTCTCGTTTGTTGGTCCGGGTTCCCAATCGTTGGAATTCCGGGC
>NZ_CEXQWX010000255.1:0-5723 GCF_982718395.1 Carboxylicivirga sp. | reverse complement strand
ACTTTATTGTTGAGTTTGATGATGGTTCATCCTGGATTGAAATTGGCAACTATGCCAGAACTACCGATTTTGAAAATGGAATATTCTACAATGATTCAATTTATGTGAAGAAAGCTGATGGAATAAACTTCCCAACAAATGCAAAAGTCAGGTTTATGTGTGATGCCAGTGGTAATAAAGATGATGTATACATTGATGAAATAAGAATATCTGCAACTACATCTCCTTCTTTAAAAAGCACTACTCTTTCAACACCTACATTAGATGCTGTTGAAGATTTAAAAGCAGATAATATTGAAATCAGTGCAGAAAGTGAATCACCATTAGCGGTTAATATTTATCCTAACCCGGTAACTGGCGGTAACTTTACCATTCAACTGCAAAGTGATAGTGAAAATATACGCGTAAACATTTACTCTGTATCAGGTGCTATTGTTTACAGTGAGGTATTTAACGGGGAATCATTGACTGTACCAACATACCTGCTTAAATCGAACAGTTTATATATTGTTAAAGTACAAAGTGGAGATCAAGTTATTACAGAAAAATTACTTACCAGGTAATATACAGTTCTTTTAAATTACCAACCTCCTACATCACATCTTATATATCTGGTGTAGGAGGTTTACTTTTTAGACATGTTCAGATAAGATTATAACAGTGCTACAGAAAAATTGGTAATGGTTATTGGAATTGAACTGTTCTATTAAATGAAGTATTTCTGTTTGTCCGAAATCAGCTTAAAAACTAAGGATCATAATAGTATTTAGTGCACAATGCACCTCTAATAATCCGATAGTTTCTTTCAATAAGTTACAAACCTAAATATTCGATCCATAAACGCTTTCACCACAATACTCGTAAGTGCTTCAATACTCGTCGTCTGACCAATAAGCAAGTCAATTTAGTCGGACGACGAGTAATACGTTAATTCAAGATCTTTATGCACAACACAACATATATAACCAACCACCTCAAACAGTTTGCCAATAGGTCTTGCGTCTTATGTCTAAAATCTTGTGTCTAATTACTACTTAAACTTCGCCACAAATTTCTTCTTCTTACTTTCTGGTGCCATTATAAAAGTATAGCCCTTCTCTCCTGCGCCACCTTTCATTTTCCTGTCTTCAGGTTTTAGCGCCTGCACAATATCATTATATTCCTTATTAGAACATAAGGTTTGCATCATGCTGTTTTTATAAACAAAATACACCCAGTTCTGACCATCTAACTCAATATACATCTCAAACGAATTACCGCTTCTTTTGCGGGTAATCTCGGCCAATACCTTCACCTCTTTATTAACCACAAACTGATTCAGATAAGCCAGGTCAGCTTTCCCGTTTGCAACAAAAGCGCGTTTTTGGGTATCCCACTTAAAGTCGATATTTGAGAACAACAGTACCGACTGTAAATCCAATGGCAGAGCTCTACCTTCTCCGGTAATGCTTCGCTCCTGCTCTACTTTCATTGCTTTAGAATGACCACACCATTGCGTCAGACGCTCTGTATACGATTCTTTACTCAACTTCGACACTTTGGCTGCTGAAGCAATTATAGTGCTGTATAGTGCATCTTCAACCTCAGGTGTCAGGTAAAAATCGATACCCATCATCGAGGTCAGTATGATATCATTCTTATCGCGATTATGAATAACCGCACCACTGGCTTTGGTTTTCACCTGATCAAGGTCAATACCCAAATCAATTTGGCCTATCCCCTGAATGTTACAGGCTGCCTCTGAGAAACGTATCAGGTTACCTGTTGTATCCGCACTGGCCAGCCGCGATTCCGAAGCAATATCAAAAGCCTGTTCCTGATCATTATAAATCAGATAGCCCGAAGCATTTATCATTGGTACATCACTGTAATCCTTCCGGTCCTCAACAAAAGATGAATAAACATGCGTACTATCCTTGGTGATAAAGAAATCCTTGTAGATATCCTCATACTTGTAGTTTTGCAACTCCTCAGCGATAGGAATACGCACATTAGCTGGGTCAATTTTTGAATCGAACCTAATATAAGTCTGTGGCCCACGCGAACAGCGATGCAACATTTGAACACCTCCATCAAAAGACAACAATTGCTCCTTTGCATTCAATCTGGCATTCCCCTGGTAGGCAAAATGAGAATTAAAAGTAAAGAGATCAGCAGGATTCACCTTACTCTCCGCAATTGTCATTTCTTCTTTTCCATACTCAATATTATGCATGTCGAGCGTCAGAGTCTTACCATCACCATTGATATAATCATACTTACCATTGGCTTTATACTCATATTTACCACTGATAAACACTCTTGAATCGTATAAAGTGTGGCGCACCAATGAATCCTTATCCAATACAATCCGCACGCTATCCAATGGATCAAGCGCAGCATTTTCCCGAATGGTCACAAAACCATTGTTTAGCAACATGTTGGCATCACCCACTTCAATATTCTTCACTTCTTCGGCAAATATAGTTTTCGTCTCCACATCGTACATGGCCATTGGCACATAGAAGGAAAGCGAATCCTGCCTGCGATGCGTTGATACAAAACGGTTACCTTTCGAACCCCGGGCTCCCATATAGATATCGTTCTTATCCATATCCCACGAAAACTCACTGATAAATGAAATATAGCGGTTCTCTGTAAAATCAACCTGACTACCTCCTGAACGTGATTTAAAGGTACCCTGTCGTGTTTCAAAGTTAATATCTGAAATCAGGTTTGTGGTTGAGAAGTTCACAGCTTCAACCGTTTCTCCTGTCAGGTTAAAATCCGATGAATCAGCCAAAATAGCATGATGCCCGAAATCAATGTCTTTCGATTTCACATTGGCGCGACTCATAAAGAATGTACCACCCCCAGTCATGCCATAAGGTGTAATCTTAAGTTTACCCTGTAATTGAGCCTCTTCTTTATACATGGTAAAATTCTCTTCCTGACTGCTGGCATGAAATTCCTCTTCATGAGGCATATACTCAACATAGATGTACTTTGAACTCACGTCAGGAAACGGGGGATTGTCGCCTTGTTCACCTACCGTAAAATCATGCACCTGGCCTTTTACCATATCAGGCAGAAATGTAAAATCTTCAGATAAAGAGGTCGAAGTCAGGTAATCCAACGTTCCATCACCTTTTAATCCTTTATTACTTAAATCAATGCCATTAGTAAAGGTTGCCTTGCCACCGTAAACCGGATACCCTTCTTCAGGTGTCTGTCGCTTGAATCCAAGCGAATAATCAGATCTGATGGTCAGGTTTTCGCGAAAGGTTGGAAAGATATTAGACTCAAACTCACCGCTAAAGTTAAAGTTGGCTCGTTTGAGGGTATTAATACTATCCATCTCGAATGGGTCCAGCGTAAAGAAAAACTGATCTTTATGGTAAGCACCACCTTGAATATTCGGATTGTCGAAGTAAACATACGACTCAATCTGACTATTGATTACAGGATAGTGTGGATTATTTTTTGCACCTGATTTATTATCCGGCTCATCAATCTGAAGATAACCGGATAGCTGAGAAATGGTATTACCAACATCCTGTAACAAAGGCATTCCGAAATAATCATGTTCACCTGACTCAACCTTCATTTTCAACGAATCGATATTACTCATATCAATTCTGAAATCGTCATATAAAAACTTAAAGCCATCACCAGATAGCGTCAGCATACCAGCGTTGATGGTACCGTTAAAAACAAAATTCCGGTTCTCTTTAAGGATGATTTCCTGATTTCGTGGAAAGAAAACAACATTCTGATGATCACAGATCGATATTGTTTCAACACCATTTAAATCCAGATCAAAGTTCAGTAGGTCAATACGGGCATTGGTTACTTCACTGCCTGTTAATGAAGTAAAACGGATCACATCAAAATCCTTATTTCCCAACCTGAAATCGAGATAATCGCGCAAGCGCTGCCGTATTGTAATCTCATCCGTATTGACGTTATAACCTATAAAACCATAAAACGATAAGTCAATGATCTGCTGGCGCACTGGACTCAAAGGAAATCCCATAAACTTTGCATACTGTTCACACGTAAATGGCAAATCATGATAGTATTTACTACAATTTTTTAATCCCTGTAATGGATGGATCGCGTCCATGCCTTGCAGGCGATTGTAAAATTCTTCCCGAAAGTAACTCAAGGATTCAAAAAAGGCCTGATTCTGGGCCGCTCCTGTAAGCATTCGCAAATCCATAAACTGATCGCCTATTTTCCATCGAATCAGCTCTACATCCATACTAATATTATGAAAGGTATTAAAGTACGGACTCAACGCCAATCCTTCACCATTGCGAATTAGGTGCACCTCATCCAACTCAGCCATATATTTAAAGACCAGTCCGGGATGATAAATAAATCCTCGATCCATAACAATTGAAATCTCAGTATCGCTACTTAAAATCTGATCCTTACGCAAGGCAAAGTATAAGGACTTGGCAGTAATGAAAGTCGTATCGTTTCGATAAATTGTGATGGTAGCAGGATTTTCGTGACTCCCTGCTCCCAGAAACTTTGCTCCATTTTGGGCAAATCCTCCTTCGTAATCAATGTTAGGATGTATTTTATCGATCTTAAAACGTTGTTCCGAAGTAATAAATTTGGGGTAGATGGTTGACTCAGGAGAAGTGATCTGCATCAGTTTATGCTGAATGCTGCCGTTGAGTGGATAATCAAAATAATGACGGTTATAAAACTCAACTGAGTCAACAGAAAAAGCAGATTTGTCAATATTGATTTCATAGTCTCCAAAAGTGGCATAAACCATGCCTGCTTCAAACCCGGAACGCTCCCAAGTTATTCTTCCCTGCTTACCCGTCCACTTCTTGTCCAAAGGATACAAAACCCCTGAGGTATTAAAGATGACAATACTATCTTTTTTTGATACGCAAACCAGATCGGTTTTTCCAACCTCTAAACTTAATGTTTCGTTATTATACTCATAACGATAATCGCCAGAACGGGCATACCATGCCAGTGCTGGTGTAGTATAGATGGCATTATTCTCTACCAGATTTTTACTTATTACCAGGAATGATTTAAGGTGACGCAATGCAAAACGACGTTTTTTCAATAGATCAGTCACTGCTGCATGCCAGTTTTTAAAACTTTCTTCATTATGACCGCGCTCTTTAAAGGCCATAATGGTTTCAATATAGGTATGATAATCAGGATAAGCACGAGCTTTTTTAACAGCCATCTGGTTACAGGTTGTAATCATCAAATTCTGAAGATCACTATCCAAACCAGTCCAGAAGAGAGTCAATGATTCGATAAACGCTTTAGCAGCCTTCTTATCTGTAGTGGCTTTAAAGATTTCTCCCATTTCACCAACAAAAAGATCAGTTTGCCCGCTAAATTTATTCTGAGCCAACACTTCGGCTCCTCCAATATTCAAAAATACAATAAGGACGGCTAGTAGTCGTTTAATCATAGGCTCAGGTTGTTCTGCTGTTTTCGTGCTTAATTTTTTTTATTCGGACTTTATATACGCAACAGCGGTCCAATTGTTATCAGTTTTTTGAGATATCATTTTCAGATTATACTTTTTAGCTTCCTTATTGAATTGATTTAGATCATCTGCATAGAAACCACTAAAGATGATCGTTCCATTGTTTTTCAGCACCTTGACATAGCTTGCTATGTTGTCTAACAGGATATTCAGATTAATATTAGCCAGCACAATATCGTATTCAGAGTCATCCAAAACTTCAGCTCCA
>NZ_CEXQWX010000254.1:0-5808 GCF_982718395.1 Carboxylicivirga sp. | reverse complement strand
TGAGCGATAAACTTTCGTAATTCTTTTTCAGAACTAACTTTCTCTATCTTAGTTATATCCTGTACCTTATTTGGATTAGTAAAAGCTAATAAAGCAAGGGACATCAACGGGATAAGTAATAAATTCTTACTCCATCCTATCAATCGGTTTGTATGTTTCTTATTCATCATTACAAGTCTTTTTTTAGTTAAACTTTGGTTGAAATTATTCACCAATTGCATTCGCCTGTTAGTGTTTAACAAGTTAAGTAATGAATATTGATACACTTTAGGTTCTTCTGTTATTTGGATCATTGCGTTGTCAACACAGTATTCATGGTTTTGAGCTATCAGTTTTCGAAGCCACCAAACAAACGGATTCCACCATTGTATAATCAACAGCCACTCGGCCAGCGAAATATCAATTGAATGTAATTGAGCACAATGAGTTCGCTCGTGCTCCAGAATCATCTGCCGGTTTTTATCTTTCTCCAAATGTTTCGGCATATAAATGGTTCTGTAAAAAGAAAAAGGATTAACATCATTATCCTTGAGAAGCACAACCTTAAAGCCTTTAAACTCTTTAGCCTGCCCCTTCTTTTTGAGATGTTGAATAAATACATATCCCCACACGATTCGTATGGTTAAAATCAAACTAACAACTGTATACAGGCTTAGAGCTATTAACAGCCAATTAACCGGATCAGGTGTTGGCTCTGCAATCATATTATTGGCCGGCACATCCATTGTCAATACAAGTGCTTCCGTCTTAGTTTCAGGTTTTATCAATAAACCCTTCAACCAAGTCGGCATGGCCATTAAAGGTACAATCCATGGTACTATAACTGTTGCTAAAAGCCAGCCCCTGTTTCGCTGAAAAAAACTATCACGAGACAGAAATAAACTGTAAATCAAAACTGAAAGAGCAATTATACTTCCTGTTTTAAGCTGTAGTTCGATAAATGCATTCATCAACCTTTGTTTTTCTGTTCAATAATGTCAATTAACTCTTTTAAATCATCTACATTTAATTTGTCCTCATTTACAAAAAAGGACACTACATTTTTGTAGGATGATTCAAAATAATCGGAAACGACATTCTTGATAAACAATTTACGATAATCCTCTTTGGTAACAGCAGGATAATATTCGTGCGAATTACCATACGAGTTATGAGCCACATAGCCCTTTTCTTCCAATCCGCGAATGATTGTACTAAATGTATTGTAATGCGGTTTTGGCTCCGGATGCTGTTTTAATAAATCCTTTACAAAGCCTTTGCCGGCATCCCACAATATCTTCATCACATCTTCTTCGCGTTTGGTTAATCGTTTTGTAATCATCGTTCTTTATTAAAAATATGTACCATGAATGTATTGACAAATACAAATATAACTACTTAATTCGTTTTATCAACTATTTTTTTCGTTTACAAACGAAATTTTTAGTTGGAGTATTATTTAAGCACCCCAAAAACCTATAGATTATGAGCTTGAAGAACAATCAGACGATAGAATAAATTGCTCAGCCAAATAATTCTTTTAACTGACTTAGTTGGGATGTATTCAGCTCCTTTTTATCGTTTAATAAGGTTGTGATCAGGGACATTTTAGCGGCGTTTTCCAATACCTCAATTCGATCAAAAGCTTTAAGCATGGTACTACCAACTGCCAAAACTCCATGATTCGCCATCAAAATCACATTAGATAAACGACTTGCTTCTGCAACGTTATTTGCTAACATTTCTGAGCCGGGCGCAGCATAATCGGCGGTACAAGGTTTAGTCAATATAGTATAAGCCTCTGCCAATAGGGTCGTATTAATATTTTGAGTCATAGCTGTATATGTACTTGACATCGGCGCATGCGCATGAACAATAGCATTCACATCAGGACGCGCTTTATAAATAGCCAGGTGCATTCCTGTCTCCATACTTACCTTTAGAGATGAATCCATGCATACTCCTTCCATATTAACAACTGCAATCTCAGAGCTTTTTATCCGGCCTTTGTCCGTTTCCGAAGCTGTAATGGCAATATGATGCTCATCCAAACGCAGACTAATATTTCCACCTAAAGATGTTGTTAAGCCTTGTTTATACAATCGTCGCATCCATCTGGCAACGTCTTTTTTATTCTTTAGATACGATTCTTTATGCATGTTATCTCAATAATGTCATTAATTATCATCAAAAATAGATTATTAACCCCAAGTATTTAAGCTTTAACCAATAATTAAGACTTAAACTTCTTTTATTGAAGGTAAAAAATGGAAAAAATCTATTTTTGTATGTTATGAGTAAAAAACTAATGCACCAATATATAATATCCTGCATTTTAATGGCGATTCATCTTGTCGCATTTTCGCAGGATAAAACCGTTTACAAAGAAGCCAGACCCAAAAATGGCGAAGGTTTGCATGCTTTTTTGATTCGTCATCAGCTAACACCCAAGGAACATCAACAGGCTTTTATTGATCTTAATAAAGGTAAGTTTGGAAAAAATAATTCTTTACTGGCTCATCACACTTATAAGTTACCTTCTACCGAAATTGAACTTTACAATGCTTTATTTGGAAAGGAAAGAGCGCGATTTCCGCTTGAATCAAATGAATTAAAAGGTACCTCCTTTTATTTGGTCACAGGGCATGGTGGACCTGATCCTGGTGCAATTGGTAAATATGGCAGCCACGAATTACACGAAGATGAATACGCCTATGATATTACACTCCGCTTAGCCAAAAAGTTAATGGAAAATGGCGCTAAGGTACATTTGATTATTGAAGATGAAGATGATGGCATACGCGATGAGCAAATTCTTCGATACGATAATCACGAAACTTGTGGTGGCAAAGCCATTCTTTTAAAGCAAATCGACCGCTTAAAACAACGAACAAGAGAAGTTAATAAGCGATATAAGCAAGACACAGAAGCTTATCGGAGATGCCTGATTATTCATTTGGACAGTCGTAGTAAACGAAAACAAATTGATGTATTCTTTTATCATCACAAACGAAGTTCGAACGGTAAAAAGCTTGCACTCCAGTTGCGCGATACTTTCGATAGTAAATACAAACAGCACCAGCCATCAAGAGGTTTTTCAGGTACAGTAAGTGATCGAAACCTATACCTTTTGCGCAATACAACACCTGTTTCTGTTTTTATTGAACTAGGAAATATACAGAACTACCGTGACCAACAACGCTTTATTAAAGCAGACAATCGTCAGGCCTTGGCCAATTGGCTTTATGAGGGAATAAAGAAAGATTATGAAAGGAATAATAAGAAATAATCCTTATTTTTGCCTTTCGAAATATTAAAATTGAAATCAAAATTCAAATACTAATGAAACCAACATTATTAATTTTAGCAGCAGGAATGGGTAGTCGTTATGGCGGCCTTAAACAAATGGATGAATTAGGTCCTCACGGTGAATCGATTATCGATTACTCGGTTTACGATGCTATTCAATCAGGCTTTGAAAAAGTAGTATTCGTTATTCGTGAGTCATTTGCCGATGCCTTTAAAGAGCGATTTGAGCCACGTTTAGCTGGTAAAATTAAGACGGAATACGTATTTCAGGAATTAACCGACCTGCCAGCGGGTTTCTCATTGCCTGAAGGACGCGAAAAACCTTGGGGTACGGGACATGCCATATTAATGGCTAAGGATGTTATTAACGAACCGTTTGCTATTGTTAATGCTGATGACTTTTATGGTCGCGAAGCTTACAAGCAGGTTTTCGACTTTGTTGCTCAGAGTAACGACGCCAGCGAATATGCAATGGTTGGATATGCCCTTAACAACACACTTTCTGAGCATGGAACGGTATCGCGCGGTGTGTGCGAAGCTGATGAAAAAGGCAACCTGGTTAACATTACCGAACGTACCAAGATTGGTTACGAAGGAGATAAAATCTTTTTCTATGAGGAAAATGACAAAACCGAATTAACCGGTAACGAAGCTGTATCAATGAATTTCTGGGCCTTTAAACCAGAATATTTCCATCATTTAGAAACTGCTTTTGTGGAGTTCCTGAAGGAAAAAGGAACCGAAATGAAATCTGAATTCTATTTTAATGCGGTAGTTGACGGCCTGATTAAGAAAGGTGAAGCCAGCACCAAAGTAATTCGTACCGATGCTAAATGGTTTGGTGTTACTTACAAAGAAGACAAACCTTTGGTTCAGGAAAAGTTAAATCAGCTTATTACAGATGGCATTTATCCTGAAAAGCTTTGGTAAAAATACAATACGCAATATTTCAAGGCGATTATCTTAACTGGTAATCGCTTTTTTGATGAATTTAAATGATATACGACATAACCAGGATAATGTCACAGCCAGTTAAAAAGACGTTCGCGTCTATCTAAACGAGGTCCCAATCTATTAAAGTGAAGTCCCAGTCTATTAAAACGGTACCAAACTCTTCCTAACTGGCATCATAGACTATTTAAAATATAGACACTCTCATTAAGATCACATACGACTAAACTAAGATGAGGTCCCACTCAATTAGAATGAGATCCCAGTCTATTAAGATTACATTCATGCTTATAAAAACGGCACCAGACGGTTCCAAATTGGTATCAGATGCCATTATAGCAACATCTGTTATTTCTTAACATCAATAATACCTATATTTATAATCGCCTATTTCGTATAACCAGCAATTCAATCTTAATTCTGAAATAGTTTATTTATTAAAATATATAAGATTAGTACTAACATTTGCAATATGAAGTTACTTTTTACACTTACAAGCCTCTTGATTACTTTACAATTAATGGCTCAAACTCCCAAAGGTAAAGTCATCGAAGGTCAGTCCCTTTCAAGTAAAATTACCGGGTATGATGTTAATTATTCGGTTTACCTGCCGCCTTGTTATGATTCATCCGAACGTGCCTACCCTGTTCTCTACCTATTACACGGCTATAGTGATAATGAAACAGCCTGGATACAATTTGGCGAAGTTAATCACTCAGCAGATAAAGCCATTGAGGAAGGATCAATACCACCAATGATTATTGTTATGCCCAACGCTAAAGTCACCTGGTATGTTAATAACCACGATGGTAGCGATCGCTATGAAGATATGTTTATCGAAGAATTCATTCCTCAAGTTGAGAAACAATACCGTATACGCTCACAAAGAGATTATCGTGCGGTAAGTGGTCTATCAATGGGTGGTAATGGTTCGTTGGTATATGCTATTAAACATCCCGATGTATTTGGAGCATGCGCAGCATTTAGTGCTGCCGTTTATACCAATGACGAAATGAAGCACCACTTGGCCAAAGGAAACAAAGATTGGTTTCAACCCATTTATGGTGAACTAAACAAAAAAGGTGATTTACCACAACATTGGATGGATAACAACATCCTCAACATCCTTGAAAAACAGCCACTAAAAGACATAAAAAGAGTCAGATTCTATATTGATTGCGGTGATGATGACTTCCTATATAAAGGGAATGCTGCCTTACATGTTCTTATGCGTAATAAGAAAATAAAACATGAATACCGTATTCGTGATGGAGCACATAACTGGACATATTGGCGCACCAACATTATTCACGGATTACAATTTGTTGGTGATGTATTTCACAGAAAATAACTTGTACACAGTTGTTTTTCACATTTATAAAAAATATCTTTAATACCCATTAAGCTAATTGTCCCATTTATTAGCTTTTTTACAACAGGATGTTGGCACTATTTGCTAATATCCTGTTGTTAAACCTTATTTATCTACAAACCCATGTGTAAAGCAGCCTTTGCTTTTCTGTTGCTTTGCCTTAAAATCCTTGAAAATGAAAGCAATTATTAATCGAA
>NZ_CEXQWX010000253.1:0-5949 GCF_982718395.1 Carboxylicivirga sp. | reverse complement strand
AGACTTCTTGGTTGCTTAAAAATATTAAAAATAGGGTAGATTTGGCAATGATTTTAGACATTTCGAAAGGTATATGACAAGAATAGGATTGATATCGGATACGCATTCGTATCTGGATGAGCGCTTTACAGAATTATTCAAAGAGGTTAATGAAATATGGCACGCAGGGGATATTGGTGATATCAGGGTACTGGACAAGCTTCGTCAGTTTAAAACAGTAAGGGCAGTTTATGGAAATATTGATGGATTGGAAATTCGGCAAGAACTGCAGGCTCATGAACGTTTTATGTGCGAGCAGGTGGATGTTTGGATGACTCATATTGGTGGTTTCCCTGGCAAATACGATGATTTGGTTAAAGGAAAAATATTTACTAATCCACCAAAGTTATTTATTTCAGGTCATTCGCATATACTCAAGGTAATGTACGATAAGCAACTTGATTTGCTTCATCTTAACCCCGGTGCTTGTGGCATTTCCGGCTTTCATACTGTGCGAACCGCTTTGCGCTTTTCAATTGATGGTGCAGATATAAAAGATATGGAAGTAATTGAGTTTGGTCCAAAAGCGGTTAAATAGAATTACCTATTGTCTTAAGAGTTTAGTGGATAGGGTTGAGGAGTCGCTTAGTTTGCCCGGTAATAAGTGTTTATGACTAACTCGCACCGGGCAAATGTCAATGCCGCCCCTGCGTGTATAGATGCAACTAACGGCTAGTTCATCCGGTTTGAAAGTATCCCACAGACGTTTATAAATCATTTCGCAAATTTCTTCATGGAAATGATTTTCATTACGAATGGATACCATGTATTGCAGCAAGGCATTTTTATCAGGTAAGTTGTTACCTTTAATGAAGATGTAAGCACTTCCCCAATCAGGTTGATTGGTTATTTTGCAATTGCTTCTCAATAAATGCGTGGCTACGGACAAAGTACCTGTTTTTCCAGTTGAAGATAAAAGATCGGGATTTTCGTTGAAACATTTAAATTCAATTTCATCAACTCCAGCTTCATTCTCAAGAAGACAATAATCGTTAAAATCGAAAGCTTTTTCTATCTGATTTTGATTAAAAAAACCAAGTTCAATATTTGTATTCAATAGTTGCGTTAAATCTTTATTAATGGTAGATAGAACTTCATCTAATCCTTCTTTAGCTGTCAGTCCAAATTGATGCATGTTGAAGGAATTCAGGTAAAGTTTTAATGACTTGCTTTCAACAATACAATCGTTTGTTGCCGGATACACAATTTTTAGAAGTCCGGTTACAGGCAATCCTTTTTTTGTCAGAAAACTTAATTCATAAGCATGCCAGACATCATAGCCAATAAAAGGAAGTTCATCCTCTTTTAAACTATATTGCTCACGATTAAAGTGGCGAGGAACAGCCACCAACATTTCGGGTGCATAGTGTTGAGGATAATCAACCTGCTTGCCTAAAAATTTTCCTTCATTCATTTTTTAGATATTAGTTGTTAGAGGTTAGATATGAATGGTTAGTGATTAAGCATGATTAATCTCTAATCGTTAATCACTCACCACTAACTATTAGTTTATTCTGCTCTTTGCTGTTTTTATACTACTGGTCAACATTTTCAGTAGTTCAGTACATGCATTGATTAATTTTAAAAACTCAGTTTTGGAGATATAATCTGTTGCCTCAAGTAACTCTAACCAATATATCGATTCATTGGCTTCTTTTTGAGCAATCTGTAATTTGTGGATGAAATCTTTTTTACTTTCACCATATTCGGCCTCTCTAATTAATGCGCCAATAGCAGTTCCTGAACGCCAAACTTGTTTAGTTAGGATATACTCTTTTTTATCAATTTGAATCTTTTGGCAAGCCTTTATGATTTCAACAGAAAACGTGAAACTTTTTTCCTTTAAAATACTCTTCATAGCTACTAAGTTTAATATGAAACTAAATTATCAAATTAAACAGTAAGTTTTTATCATTGACTACTAATCTCTAATCACTCACCACTCACCACTAATTATTATACTCCACTTTTACTGCCAAAAAGTTCGATATGAACACGTGAACTGAAACGCCAGCCGTTATCAATTGCCATTTTTAGTACAATTGGTGATGATTTTGTAATTTCCTCTTGCGTTGCGCCCAATGGCATTAATAGAATATCACCGATCTTCCAATTAGATAATGGCTCCAGAAAATCAGATGTGATTTCTTCATAATCATGAGTTTTACCCACAACAAATTTTATCTGAAGCTCTTTTTCAGAACAATTGGCTAAATCAATATAGGATTGAAGAGCCGTAAGGTTAAGGCGTTTTTGATTATGAAACTTATAGGGGCCAGACTCTTTCAAGTTATAAGCCGCTAACTTTTCAGGTGTTGGAACAGAGTTACTCAACTTTGGCGAAATACTAAATAAATCTACCCATTTTGCTACCTCTTCGTCAAACAGAGAACCATTGGACTCTAAGGTAATGTGAACATTTAATTCTTTCTTTAACTTTTTACAAAGTGGAGCTAAAGCCTTTTTTTGGAGCAGGGGTTCACCACCAGTAACCACAATATGCTTAATATTGCCTAAGTTATGCTTTACCCAGTTAAAGATGTTGTCAATACTTAGTTCAATGGTTTCATTGGGATGAAATGAGGCATAGGTAGTGTCGCAACGACAAAAGCTGCCATCTTCCATTTGCCATATACATCGCAGGTTACAACTTGACAAACGAATGAATAGAGACGGAACACCAGCAAGCTTTCCTTCGCCTTGTATTGTTCCGGCTGTTTGTAATCCGGTTTTGGGTTGCATTTCGATTAATTCACCATTCATGTTTCTTGTAACCGGGAATACACCTTCTTTGGCCAGTACCAACTTCTCCATAATCGTTCTCTAAACTTTTATAATGATGTATCAATGACCCCAGCTTCGTCAAAAGCCTTTGCTCTAAGTAAGCAACTGTCGCAGGTTCCACATGGTTTATCGCCACCCCGATAACAGCTCCAGGTTAATCCAAAATCAACCCCGAGTTGAACTCCTAATTGTATTTCCTCGGCTTTTGTTTTGTTAACAAATGGGGCATGTATTTTTATGGGCTGATTCTTTTCAGCACCCATCACCGTACCCATGTTGATGGCTTTCTCCATACTATCGATAAATTCCTGACGACAATCTACATAACCCGAATAATCAACCTCACTAACTCCAATAAAGATATCCTGAGCACCAATTGCTTCGGCCAGTGAAGCTGCAACGGAAAGGAAAACCATATTTCGGGCAGGTACATAGGTTACTGGAATATCGTTTCGGTTGACATCGCCATCTTCTACCTGAAGCTTAGCATCGGTCAAAGAGGAACCGCCCCATTTGTCCAGTTTTAAAGAAACAACCTGATGCTCTTTTACATCAGCTTTTTTTGCAATAACTTTCGCAGCTGTTAATTCGCGATTATGTCTTTGACCATAATCAAATGAAAGAGCATGTAGCTCAAAATCCTGATTTTTTGCAAGATATAAGGCCACAGCAGAGTCTAAACCTCCCGATAATAATACGACTGCTTTTTTCATTTTTTAAATGATTAAACAGCTGTAACCAAATATAAAACAAATGCGGATTAAAAAACAGCGGAAGCAACCTCTTTTAATCTAAATGATTTTATCTCCTAGTTTTGTTTTACAACAGGATGGTCACGAACTGTTGGTACTTAAAATACGTGGCAAAGATAGTTAAAAGAAATGATTTGGCAGGCTTTGGTTACAGGTTTAAATCAATTTACAGTCGTACTCCTATTACCAGAACATCATCAATCTGATCGTTAATACCCTTCCACATATTGAAAAAATTCTCGTAAATGTCAGCCTGTTGTTCCATCGGATATTGGTGATTTTCCATAAGCAGGTTACGAAAACCTTTTTGCATGAGCTTTTTGTCATTGGGGCCGCCAAATTGAGAAGGGAAACCATCTGTGTAAAGATAGACGCAGTCGCCCTGTTGGTAAGTTAACTCATGATTGGTATAAGGTTGATCCGTTTCTCCAATGGACACAGGCATGTGATCTGCCTGGATAATTTGCATGTTGTTATTGCGGATCAAGAGCATATCATTAAACGCTCCAGCATATTCAATTTTTTGTTGTGCTTTATCGATAGTTATTACGCTGATATCCATGCCATCTTTTACTTCACTATCTTCATCCTGTTTTAATGAATCAATAACAATTCGTCTCAGTTCATTTATAATCTCCGCAGGTTGAGTTACCTTATTTTTACCAACAATTTCATGTAAATAGGCGACACCAAACATACTCATAAAAGCTCCTGGAACTCCATGACCGGTGCAATCAGCAGCAACAATAATCAGCTTGTCTCCTGTTTGTTCAGCCCAATAAAAGTCACCACTTACAATATCACGTGGCTTAAGTAAAATAAAATGTTCAGGCAGAATTTTATCCAAAAACTCCTTTTGGGGCAGGCTAGCGTTCTGAATCTTCTGAGCGTATTCAATACTATCGGTCAGTTTCTTATTAACGGTTCTGATTTTATTTATCAGGCGTTGATTCTGGTCGCGAGCCATTTTAATAGTGATCTGCGTTTTAACCCTGGCTTTTAGCTCGAGAATGTTGAATGGTTTGGTAATATAATCGATTGCACCCGCTTCGAAACCTTTTAAAATACTTTCTGAGTCATTTTGACCCGTAATAAAAATAATAGGAATGTCTTTTGACTGCTCATTCTGTTTAAGAATTTTACAGACCTCATATCCATTAAGGCCGGGCATCACTATGTCGAGTAATATAAGATCAGGTTTGTTTCTTGAAAAAGCAATTTCCATAGCCTCATCACCATTAGTGGCAGTGATTGTTTTATAGCGGTTAAGTGCTTCTGTTAAGATTTCCAGATTAACACTAGAATCATCGACTAATAATATGGTAGGTTCGAGATGAGTCATTTTCTTAAAATTCCCAAAAAAATGTGATAATTGTTTTAACTACGTATAAAATTGCTTAAGGTTTTTGTTTTCTTATATACCACTTAAATGTCTATGTAAAGGTAGCTCTTCGCTTAAAAACTTGCACTGAGCTTTAGATTTATTCTTCTTGATGTAAGGTAATTTGGAACTGCATATTGTCGATTGTGAATATCATTCACCCAAAAATAGGAGATAGTGTTACTGATATCGAATAAGTTAAAAACTTCTAACCCGATCCAGCAATCCTTTACCAAAGACTTGTTTTTATTGAACCACTTAGTTAAATCTTTTGAGAAACCAATATCAACACGCCTATATGCAGGCATCCTGTGTGTTGCCATATATCTGGGAGATTGGGGAGGACCAAAAGGAAGGCCGGTAGCAAATAGCAGATTGAGATTAACCCGGAAACTCGGATTATTTGGCAGGTAATCCTGAAAAAACAAAGAAAACGAAACCCTTTGATCTGAAGGACGTGGGATATATCCGGGATAAACAATTGTTTCATTACCCTCATCATCTGTTTCAATATAGAAATCGTCCAAAATGTCCTCTTCTGTTTTCATAATGGACAGGTTGGCCCACGATTCAACACCCGGAACAAATTCACCATTCAGCTTCATATCAATACCGGTAGCATAGCCTTTAGCATTATTTTTTGCCAGGTATCGAATGCGCACATTATCTATCTGGTATGGATTTAAGTTGGTCATGTGCTTGTAATAGGCTTCCGTTGTGAATTTAAATTCCCTGTTCATGGCCGTAAATATACGGTCGAAACCTGCAATAGCCTGGATTGACTTTTGGGCTTTAATATTTTCGTTAATGTCTCCATCCGGCGCTCGCATTTCACGGTACAATGGTGATTGATAGTAAATACCTCCGGCAAGTCTGTATCTTGTCTTTTTGTTTGTGTTTGGGTAATATAAAAGATTCACACGCGGACTAAGCAAAAATTCATTATTGAAATCCCAATAATTGGTCCTTATTCCAGCATTGATCATCAGGTAA
>NZ_CEXQWX010000252.1:4225-6064 GCF_982718395.1 Carboxylicivirga sp. | reverse complement strand
ATACGCTAGTTTGATCGCCCGTTTGCTCAGCTCCAAGGTTACTTTCAACCGGATCAATATCAACTGTATATTCTGTATTTGATAGCAAATCTCCCGTTGGTACAATCGTTATTACAGTTTTAGCTACATTAATAGAAGCAGTAAATGGTACCGAACCTCCAGAGTAGGTAAGCGTAATAAGAGAGGTTGGATCTACAATTTCACTTCCATCTAAATTCCGAATAGCCTGATCGTAAGTTGCTATAATATTGGTTTGAATATTAATATTGGCTGATCCATTAGCTGGCTCAAAAGTTGTCACCGGAGGATCTGCTAAAGTGGTATATTTCCATGTATCTTTATTACTTATGCCTACAAAATAAGCATCATAGGATACTGATTGAATTGCTGTTCCATCAATAGTTACGTAATATTGTGTACCTTGTTCGTATGATATACCCGAATCATTAATAATTAAATCAGTACCCGAAACACTCACTTCCGGATCTGAATTCGATAACTCGATCCAATAGCGTTTCAACCTGACATCATCTGAATAACGAAGTACATCTATATATCCGCCCGTGGCTCCTTCCTTAATGCTCTGATCAAAAGTCAAGGTCAAAGCGACTGAATTGTAAGCAACATCAACCTCATCAACTGCCGGACTATAACCATCTGTCGCAACGACAGGAGGTATAGCATCTGTTGTATACTTCCATGTATCTTTGTCAGCTATACCTGCAAATGACGGACCTCCACCGGATGCCCGTATAGCATTCGATCCAATTAATACATAGTATTCTTCAACCTGATCGTATTGTGCTGTAGCATCCGTAATCGTTAACTGAGATCCTGAAATATTAACCTCAGGGTCCGATGCCCCATTTTGGATTCGATAACGCACCAATCTGACATCATCAGAATATCGATAGATTTCAAGAAAATCCCCAGGTCCCTCTTCAATGTTTTTGTCAAATTCAATTGTTAATGAGATGCTGGTATTATCAACCTCGGTAGCTCCAACTGCCGGGGTATAACCATCTGTTATTACAACAGGAGGGGTTACTTCACTCGTAAATCGCCAGGTTGTCTCATCTATAAATCCGGCAAATGCCAAGGCCGATGTGTTTTCAATGGCTCCCGCTTCTACTTGTATATAGTACGTGGTGTTAGACGATAAATCAGTTGTCACATCTATAACCAAACGGTTTGAATTTTGAATCGTAACTTCAGATGAACGATCAACACTTCCATTTACAAACTGGAAGGTCTCTATCGCGAATGCATTACCATCTTCAAACAATTTAACCGTTTTTAATGAGGCGGTTGAATTAAACTGGATATCCTGGTTAAATGTCAGCTCAAAATTACTGTCAACAGCCACACCAGTCGCATCCTGTGCCGGTAAGTACAAGGTTACTTCAACCGGCTGAACTTCGGTGGTAAAACGCCAGGTATTGACGTCTGTAAATCCACTGAATGCCACACTGGACGTGTTCTCAATCGCTCCTGATTCAACGGTCACATAGTACACCGAATTATAGTCTAGATCTGCTGCAGGATCTATTACCAATTGATTGTTATTCTGAACACTTACCTGCCCGGGTTTATTGGTGTTTCCTGACACAAACTCAAAGGTTTCTGTAGGGAAGCCTTCACCATCTTTATATAAGCTTATTGCATAAGTGGTTCCCGTCGAGTTAAACTGAATATCCTGGTCAAAATCCAGTTGTAAATTTGTGCTTACTCCTACATCAGTGGCGTCTTGCGTTGGACTATATACCGTTACTGATGGGGCAGGAACTTCACTCGTAAATCGCCAGGTTGTCTCATCTATAAATCCGGCAAATGCCAAGG
>NZ_CEXQWX010000252.1:0-4125 GCF_982718395.1 Carboxylicivirga sp. | reverse complement strand
TATCCTGGTCAAAATCCAGTTGTAAATTTGTGCTTACTCCTACATCAGTGGCGTCCTGTGTTGGACTGTATGCCGTTACTGATGGTTCAGCTGTTTCAGTTGTAAAACGCCAATTATTACCTCCACTATTATCTATACCTGGAAAATCATCACCTGATAAATTTTCAATTGCACCAGCATCAATTGTCACATAATACTGTACCCCCGTATTAAAATCATTTGCAGGATCAATTGTTAAAACATTCCCAGCAATACTAACCCCTTTACCGGATTCAATATTACCAGCTATGAAAGTACATGAAAGAAATTCAACATCGTCACTATCAAATATTTTTAGATAAAGAAAAGAAATGTCTGGGTTTGGTCGAATATCTTCATCAAAGGTTAATTGTAATACCTTATTCACAACAACTCCCGATTCATCCTGCAAAGGGTTATAGGTAGAAACTCCAGGTTGTGCAAATAATGATGATACTCCTACAAATAAAAAACACAGTGCAATTAGTAATTGGTATATTCTTTTCATTGTAACTATTTTTTCCATAGACAGTTTGACCCCGAAAGATACTAAATAGATTCGTATTAGCTATTTTGACTACTGTTAAACAAATTTGCCCATGTCAATCTTTGACGAACAGCTAAATTAGATGTATAACAGCATTATTTTATTTGACAAACGTCAACTTAGCTACATAATCATAGTGCTCACCATCAGCAATTTTTTCAAACAAAAAACCATTTTCTTTTGCTTTTATAGCTAACAGAGATGGATCAATAAACAACCATTCAAAAGGTTTTGTTTTATGGTGTTTATATGTCATTGTATACATAACCTCACCATAATAGGTTTCATCTGATGGTTGGCAATACGAATCTTCATCGATGTATAAATAACGTAAATCAGAACTATCCAGTATAATCTGTCCTTCCGGATGAAGGTATTCTTTTAATTTGGCAAAAAATACTGGTAGATGATCAATGGCGGCAGCCAGACCTATGCCATTCATCATTAATAAAATAGTATCATACTTATCATTGGGTTGGTAGGAATAGAAATCTTTATTTATTACCTTTCTCACACCACGTTGCAAAGAAACCTGACAACAACCTGTTGATGAATCTAACACAGTGACATCTTTACCTCTTTTTTGTAATTCTAAGGCATGTGAACCAACACCTCCTCCAACATCAAGTATTTTCCCCTTGCAATGAGCTAAAGCCTTCTGTTCTATTGATGGCATCTCTGCAAAGTTCCTAAAAAGATAATCAACCGGAATAACATCATCTTCAACAATATTGGATTGTACTTTAATTTCCAGATTTCTTTTACCTGACAGGTAATCCAAAGCGGCGCATCCCATTGGATCGTTTAAAACAGGTTCTTGCATCTTACTTTTCATAGCCACAAAAGTAGCATTTCGGCCTTGCACTACCAATTTGATTGGTGAAACATCTTGGAACCTGATTTTTATAACCTTCAAGACTTTATTGGTCCTTCATAGAGCCCTATACAAGCTATGGCTGTATAAGCTGTTTGATGACATCGGGGCTGAGTCAATTCTTTTACAAAGAGGAAATTTAAAGAACTAATTTCTGGCTATTTTAAGTCTTTTATACCTGAGATAATACAAATCTGATAGGATCATTTTGATGTAAAATTCGATCAATAATTATTGAACAGATTTTATTGTTTTACAATAAAAAAGTCTAATAAGTTTCAAATCCAAAACACAATCACCTGATTAATAACGATATATAAACTAAGACCGTTGGAATTCCATTTTTTTCAGACCTGAAATTGTCTGCTCAGGATTTGGAGATCTAAAAATATAACTACCCGCAACCAGTACATCAGCTCCTTTATCAACCAATGTCTTAGCATTTGTATTGTCAACACCACCATCAACCTGAATTAAAGCTCTACTGTTTTTTCTTAAAATCAATTCCTTCAATTGCACCAATTTTGAGTAGGTATTTTCTATAAACTTCTGTCCCCCAAATCCTGGGTTTACTGACATTAATAAAACCAAATCCAGCTCACTAACAATATCTTCCAATACTGAAATCGGTGTATGAGGGTTTAAGGTTACTCCCGCTTTCATTTCATTATTATGAATTGTTTGCACCGTACGGTGAAGATGAGTACTCGCCTCATAATGCACATTGAATAAATCCGCACCCGCCTTTTTAAAAGTTTCAATATAGCGCTCTGGTTGCACAATCATCAAATGCACATCAAATGGTTTTTTTGTCAAAGGTTTAATAGATTCCAGTATCGGAATGCCAAATGAAATATTGGGTACAAAAACACCATCCATTATATCCAGGTGAAACCAATCAGCTTCACTGTTATTAATCATTTCAACATCACTCTTCAAATTGCTAAAATCAGCAGCTAGTAAAGATGGTGCTATTAAATGTTTCATGTTATATTAATGCTTTGGTCAATAAAAAATGTGTTGCAAAAATACAACACATTCGTTTATGTCGATATGATAATTGCCACTAATGCAATTACTGTCCTAAAAAAGATCTCAAAATTTTACTGCGGTATGTATTTTTGAGTCGTTTAATAGCTTTTTCCTTTATTTGTCTGACACGTTCTCTTGTCAAATTAAAGAGTTTTCCAATTTCCTCAAGAGAATATGGTGGTTCTCCACTTAGTCCATAATAGAGTTTAATAATATCGGACTCTCGTGTTGACAATGTTGCTAAAGAACGATCAATCTCCTGTCTTAATGAATCATCTAATAAATGGGTATCAGGACTAAGTGAATCGTTGGACAACAACACATCATATAAAGTATTGTCTTCATCTTTTTTGAGAGGAGCATCCATTGATACATGACGTGACGAAACTTTAAGAGCTTCTTTCACTTCTTTGGGCGCAATTTCCAAAATTTTAGCAATTTCATCAGCAGTCGGTTCCCTTTGAAAATCCTGTTCTAATCTTGAAAATGCATTATTCACCTTGTTAATCGACCCAATTTTATTCAATGGCAGGCGAACAATACGGGCCTGTTCAGCTAATGCCTGAAGAATGGATTGACGAATCCACCAGACAGCATAGCTTATAAATTTAAACCCTCTGGTTTCGTCAAATCGCTGAGCCGCTTTGATCAATCCCAAATTACCCTCATTTATTAAATCAGGTAAACTTAACCCTTGGTTTTGATACTGTTTAGAAACAGATACCACAAACCTTAAGTTAGCATTAATCAAGCGCTCCAGGGCTTTATTATCCCCCTGTCTGATTTTTTTCGCTAATACAACTTCTTCATCTGCATTTAGAAGTTTTACCTTACCAATTTCATGCAGATACTTGTCGAGGGAAGGCGTTTCGCGATTGGTTACTTGCTTTGTAATCTTAAGTTGTCTCATATCGAATCAGTTATGTTGGCATAAGCTCATTAATTACAACGCAGAAGAAAGTTTTTTTGTTTATGCTACTTTAAAAATGCATTTTTTTTTGTGACTTACAAAGTGATTGACAATTAAAAAAATAGGCTTCAGTCATTAATTTGATAAAAATGTTTTGCAAGAAGGCAAACTTTCCATAGATTTGCACCAACTAACATTGGAGCCTGTCAGGTGTCCAATCCTTTTTAACTTTTCGATTTTATTATTTAGAAAATAAAATAATCCGAAGATACTTCTTAAAATATTGTTGTTATAGTTATGTACGATATACTAGAACTGAATAAAAAGCTATTGACTGAACTTCGTCAAATAGCAAAAGAGCTTAATGTTAAGCGCGTTGAATCCTATAAAAAGCAGGATTTGATTTATAAGATATTGGACGAACAAGCCATTCAGGTGTCAGCCGATAAAAAGCCTAAAAAAGAAAAATCAGGCGAAAAGAAAGCACGAACAAAACGACCGAGAACACAGCGTAATGATGGTCCGATTGCCTCTTCAGTAAAATCAAAGGTTGCTGAAGCTGCAGGTGCAATCGGTACCAAAGAAGAAGCTTCTGATAATGAAGTGACAGAAGCTCCTGCAAAAAAAGAAAACATTAAAAAAGTTCCTGTTAAAAAGGAAATTATTGAAGAAGCTAAAACTGAAAAGCCGGTAGAAATTAAAGCTGAGGCTCCTACACAAGAGAAGCAAGTAGAAGAAGCTCCT
>NZ_CEXQWX010000251.1:0-6143 GCF_982718395.1 Carboxylicivirga sp. | reverse complement strand
TGTCAACCCAACATCCTCTTAGGTTAATTAAGGTTAATGTGCTCTTTTTCTTGTCATCCCTTATTATTTGAGGTTGTCATAGGGAAAAATGCGCATAAAACATCTGTATAAAACTAATGTATATGAAAACAATTAAAAGACTATTTGTAAGCTTGACGCTAGTGGTTTGCATATTAGGCTCATCTTTTGCACAAATCAATAAGTCAGACCTAAAAATTCTTTATGTCGGAGTCAACCCGGATAAGGAAATGACAGAAAAAGAAAAGCAACGCGTGGCCAATCCTGAGCGAATGGCTGCACTTATAAAAACACGTACGTCTGATTACGAAGCGTTTTTGAAACAGTATTTTAACTCAGTGGATGTTGTATATAGTGAAGATTATAAAGAAGGGCAATCTGCTAACTACGATGTGACGATAATTGATGATTACCTGCCGTCAATATCCGGCGGATGGATTGAAGATCCCGAGACTGGTGAGCGAACGTATGAAATGCCAAGGTACCTGACCGAAGACTTTAATCATGCTACGCTTATGATTGGTGAACCATCGGCTTATATTGGTCAGGGACGCCAATTAAAAATTGATCACCTGTGTTTGTGTTTAGATGCACATGCACATGGCATGAAGCTGGAACATCCGATTTTTCATAAGCCTTACCAGGTAAGTGTTAGCTACGAAGATATTAAAACTCCAGGCAACTACAAGGTGCGCTATGGTGGCAGAGATTTAGGCGATACCATGCCGATGTGGCGCATTCAAACCGAAGGCTACGAAGATGGTAAAGGCTTTCCGGTGGGACTGGTGTCAACAGGTTATGGCTTTGATAATGGCATTGATGCCGAACAAATATCCAATGGTAAATGTGCCAAGGGGGTTGAAGCAACAGCTATTGGCCGACATGCTAACTTTTTTCACTGGGGATTTGCGGCAGCTCCTGAATACATGACAGAAAGTGCCAAGCTGACTTTGATTAATTCAATACATTACATCGCACAGTTTAAAGGGGCGAAGCAGGTAACTAAAAAAATAAAGGGAACTAATTTACGCCTATACATGCGCGAGCAACAATGGACATTGTCTGATGAAGGATGGGCGCGTTGGGAGCATTACTTAAACAAAGGCATACCTAAAGCGAAAGAGCGTAAAAAGGAAATACAGGCCAAAAAAGATGCTGGTGAAGCCTTAGATGAAATGGAAAAAATGATTCTTCAGATGCCCATTAAAAAAGAAACACGAGAGTGGACCATTCGTCGTGAACCAGAAGAGCTGAAGAAGAAATTTGGCGAAGACTGGGCCGCATATGAGAATTACTATAAGGAAAATATGGATTATTTCTATGCCCTGGAAGGCGAATGGTACAAGAGTGCAGTCGATGAAGATGCTAAAGCGCTGGGCATAGCCAACTCCGATATTAAATTGCTTGAGACAGCCTTAAAAATGCTAAAAGATGATGAGCAGGCCGCAATAGCACAAGGCATACTGACTCGATATACAACCGAATCATTCGAAACAGCTGGTGAGTGGAAAAAATGGTACAAGCAAAATCGTAAGAACCTGTATTTCTCGGAAGGCGATTGTTTTAAATGGATTGTATTGCCTAAAGGTAATTAACAGCTTGGAGGCATTTTATTAAAGGTAATGAAGCGAGGTGACTCGCGGATTGATAATAACTAAATTAATACAGTAAATTATGGATATTAAGAAAAATATAAAATGGTTTTTAGCCGTATTTGTACTGGCAATGGTTTTTGCATTTACACCGGATAAAACAGATTTTGAGATTGTTATTACAGGAGGCGAACATTTCCCTGAAGGGGCAGAAGTGCATATCTCCAGAAGGCGTGTAGATAGCCTTCGAAAGTTTGAGACGATTATGCAGGAGAGCTTCAAAGATGGTGTAATTGCCTATAAAGGCCAAGTGGCAAGTCCTCATATGGTGAGTTTGAATGTACGTTCTGCTGATGGCAAAAAAATGCTCTCAGGCATTATTCTAATGGCCTTGGAGCCTGGCAAAACGGAGATTGACTTTACTTCAATGACCGAATTCACGTTTAAGGGAGGTAAATATAGTGAGATGATTATTAATCCGGTCATCAACGATCCTGCTTATCAGAAAGCAAATAAAGCAGTAAACGATCATAAAAAGAAAGGTGTTTCGTATAAGGATGAAGCAGCTATGAAAGAATATTACAGGCTCGGAGGAGTTGTGGGAAGAGCACGAGGTAAAGTTTTAGCCCGGGTCTATGAGCAACAGGATGATCCTTTGGCGAAACTCTTATTGCATAGTGCAGGCTATTTTTCTGGCAATAATGAAGTTGATATGAAAACAAGAGAGGAACTTGCCAATCAGTTGGGCGACAATCGTGAGGCCATATTAACCAAATTACAGGTGGAAGCAGCAAGGAAAACATATGCCATAAGAGCTACTTTGGATATAGGTAAAACCATAAAGGATTTTACAGCCAGTAATTTGGAAGGTGAAGAATTTCAATTGTCGGAGGTCTTGAAAAAGAACAAATACGTATTGGTAGAGCTATGGGCTTCGTGGTGCGGGCCTTGTCGTGCCGAGATTCCGCATATGAAGAGAGCTTACGAGGCTTTTCATGAAAAAGGCTTTGAGATCGTATCCTTTTCATTGGATGAGAAGCGTAAAGACTGGGAAAAAGCATCCAATGAGGAGAACATTCCATGGATCAATACCAGCGACTTAAAAGGTTATGAAAGCCCGGTGGCTAAAATGTTTTCACAACCGGCTGTCCCAGCCAACTGGTTGGTAGAAGCCAGCACCGGAAAAATTATTGCCAAACATGTGAGAGGCAAAGCCTTGGATCAGAAGCTGGAGGAGTTATTGCCGTAGCCATCTCATCCGAACAATGATTTTAACCCGAATTTGCAAATATATATACCGGGTGCATTAATATAGAGCAGTTCCCATTGGGTAACTGCTCATTTAAATAATTTAAAACGGATCGACAAACGAAAGAATTTTTAACCCACAAAGACAAAATAAAATGAAACAAATTGTAAGCGTGTTGCTTATTGTATTGGTGTTGGCTTCCTGTCAGGAAAAGAAAAGCGAAAACACTGCCAAGGTTAAGGTGAAAATAGAAGGACTGGAAGAGTTTGATTTCCTGGTAAAACGAGGATTTAAGGATAAAAACCCACTTAAGGTAAGTCTGAAAAATGGCGAATTCACCTGTGAGATTGCTAATGTGACGGAGCCAGAGCATTTGTTTATTGCATCAGCAGAAGAAAGCATACATTATCATGTGATGTTCTTCATCGAGCAGGGAGAGAATAACTACGAAGGCAAATTGGTACCGTCAGAATATAGCCCAAAGCATAAAGTCATTGAAAAGGTAAAGTTGGTTGCTTCACCAGTAAACCGGTTTGATGCGGAGTGGAATGCTAGACAAGAAGAATATAGAACTAAGTCGAACAAGTATTTCTACGAACATGGCAGAGAAGCAGCAAAAATATACAGTGATAGCTTAGAAACTGTGTTAAATGAGTGGGAATTGAACTGGATAAAGAATCATCCAAACGAGTGGTTTTCAGCTTACCAGGTTAATACCAGATTATCTCCCGGATCTGATGCAGCGACGCATGAGTTATTGCTTTCTTATTTGGATCCGGATATGGATAACAAGCAGGTGAGAAGCATGAAAGCCAAAATTAAAGAGCTGAAAAACACGGATGTTAAACTGGAAGATTTAATTCAGGCTAAGAATGTGCAGTATAAAGTTGACCCAACTTATAAAGGAGCAGACTACAAGCATGTCAGCTATATGTCAGCCATTGAGGGCAACAAGTTGTGCATATTAAACAAAGAAGGGCAGTTTACCATTGTTGATGCCAAGGGTCAGCCTGAGCATACTTTTACACTGGGAAGTAAGAGCCCGGCAACTAGTTTTGCCGTTAGTGCTGCTAATGAAATTTACGCCCTGACACCTAACTACAAAACCATTGTGAAGAAGCACCGTGGAAGAGAAATCAAAAAACAAGTGGTTGATGGCGTTGAATGTATTGTTGTTGATGCCAAAGGTACAGAAAAGAAACGCTTCAGCTTTGAAGGCCTTGGATCAGCGTCTGGTGCCAAGTTTATGAACAATCAATTAATTGTCTCCGATTTTGGCACTGCTAAATTATTCATCTTCGATGCACAAACAGGCAAAAAGAACTCCGAGATCGCTGATATGCGTCCATGTTGCGGTATTCTTGATTTCTGCACAGGAGAAAACAACCAGCTCCTGGTAGCCGATTTGGGTGCTTTCCGCGTTCAGGGCTACAAACTAACAGGCGAAAAAGTATTGGCCTTTGGTAAGCGCGGCAGCGATTTGGAAGAATTTCATGGCTGCTGTAACCCGGTCAATATTGGTCGTTTGTCAAACGGAGCCATCGTAACGGTAGAGAAGAGTCCGACCCGCATTAAAATATATTCACAGGATGGTGCCCGCCTGGTTGATGGTGTTGATGAGTTGGTAGAGGGCTGTGCTTACATCCCTATGGCTATCGACAAGGCGGATATCCTTTACCTGGCTTCACCGGAAAAAGGATTGGTGAAGTGTGTGGCTAAAGTGTAATTTCAATATCGTAAAAGCATAAACCATGAAAAAAGTATTAATTGTCGCTATCATAATGGGGTGTTTTACCTTGGTTAAAGCGCAAGACAATACCGTTCATCTTAAGGGTGAGCTGAGAAACTTTGACTCAGAAGCTAAAATGCATAAGGGAACGCCCAAAGCACAGCTTCTGAAAGAATCGATCCAAATCAAGTTGGATGATCAAAATCAATTTGAGATAAGCTTTGAATTGGATGAACCATCATACTTTGATCTGGGCCGAAATACCCTTTACTTATCTCCCGGTGATAATTTAGAGATGATGGTGGATAGGGATGTTCCCGGGAGTGTAGAGTTTAAAGGAACAGGAGCTGAAGCTTGTATATATCTGAAAAACCGTCCATTCCCTAAAGCAGGGTCTTATTTATATGGTACCAATATTTTGGATGGCGAACCAAGCGTTGAAGAAGTGGCTAAACGTGTAAGTAAACATGTAAAAGTCAAACAAAAGGAACTAAAGGCGCTAAAAAATGTCAGTCCGGCATTTAAGAAAATGGAGCATGGTCGTATTCTTTTTGATGCAGCCAATTCTTTAATGTCGTATGGCGGACGACTTGCTTATAAAAGCAAAGTTTCCCAGGAAAAGATGATGGCATTTATGGATAGTATCAGTGCCATCTATCAAAAAGATATCGATAAATACCTGGCTAAAGGGAATGATAAAGACTACCTCAACCTTGGGGTTTTCTTAGGTGTTAGCGATCGCTGCATAGAATTGTTTGGCGAAGATAATATAGCACCTGAAATTCTGGATTTTATGAAGTCGTATGAGCTGATTTATTAACTGAACAGTAAAGGCCCGGTAGAGGAGGTGCTCAGTCGTAAAGCTAAAGAGGAGGCTTCTTTTAAAACCGACGAATACAAAGCTATTTTAAATAAGGCTTTTGGCAAGTACAATCGATTAATACCCGGACAGAAAGCCCCGGTGTTTGAAATGAGTTCATTGGATGGGCAGCTTGTTTCATTGGAGCACTTTAAGGGTAAATTATTGGTTATTGACGTATGGGCTACCTGGTGTGGGCCTTGCAAGGCTGAATCGCCCTATTTTGAGGCTTTAGCCGAGAAATATGGCAGTGATGAGGTCGAGTTTATTTCCATTAGCATTGATTCATCCGAAAAACCATGGAAAGACTACCTGGCAGAACATGAAAAAACATCCAGCCAATACATCACGCAACGTCTAAAATTAGGAGCATATGAACTAATGACTGTTCCACGTTTTATGGTTATTGGTAAAGACGGTAACATTATTGATGCTTTTGCACCAATGCCCTCAAGCCCTGAATTTGAAGAAAAACTTACTAAAATTATTTTTTAAGACGTTTCATTAAGGGGAGTTTTATACTCTGGGCCTCATTCTCCGGAATGGGGCCTTTTCTTACTTTAATCTAATTTCATAGGCAGTGCTTAACCCGGAAAATTCATATAATTTTCAGGTAAATTGCTTTCGTAATTAAGATATATGAACCACAAATATACTCTAATAAAAAACAAGATTTTAAGCCACTTTTTCATTGGA
>NZ_CEXQWX010000250.1:0-6190 GCF_982718395.1 Carboxylicivirga sp. | reverse complement strand
AAATGTTCGAATGGATAACCGGAAGGCCCCAATTGCATTACTGCTTGCTTCAGACGATAGTTAACAGCGGTTTTGCGCTCTTGATTTTGTAATATACGATAGGCTTTTGTGTAAATATCGCTGGTAAGCATGCCATCGTGCAATTCCAGACTGACAGCTTGTAATATCTGTTTGGCTAATGCTTCATCAGCTCCTGATCGCATTAAAGAATCGATTAGTTTCTGACTTTCGAAGTAAACCTGCGCGCCTGAAGCCTTTTTGATCAGATAATTTGAAAGGGATTTTGTGTGCATCCTGCATGTTTTGAGTAAAGATAGAGAAAAACAGGAAGTACGAGGAAGCAAGGTCGGAAAATGTAAAAATCGCTATTCCATACTTTGGCGAACTGCTTGCCTGTTAAAAATGAAGGCAACAATCAATAAGATTAAGCCAATTATGGCGGCGATAATAGGAGGTCGACCTGGTGTGTGAAACTTAACCAGAAGGGTAGCATAGCCAGAGGTCAGGCATACCAACATTCCGCAGCTAAAAATTAAGAGTGGCAGGTAAGTATGTTTATGTCGGTTAAATAAGTACTGTCCGGTAATAATTAAAATGCCAATACTGAGATAACCACCTGCCATCACCCTCATCATAGCAAGAAGCAGGTACTGCACACCACTTTCCAGTTCGTTCCACTCCATCGATACGGCCTGACTATGGTAGGGCATAAAACTGTTTTTAATCAGGTAGATAAAACCAAATGATAGAAGAATTAAACCAGCTGAATAATTAGATATTGAAGCAATTAACTTATTCATTTAATAGTTTTGGTATCAAGTTAACAAAAATCACTATAAATTGCTTTTTCTTTATGATTGAAATTATTATTACAATAGTTTATTTGACTTATATAATTTCAAAATGTTAAAGTTGTTGTTTTTTCATATTAGGGCCGATTAAAATATTGAATTTATATACATTATTGATCTGTTCAGTGTTTTGAATCTTTAATTTGATGATTTATTGCTACTAATATGAGTTATATTTAGATTTTTAAATTCAGGTTATTTGATAAGCAATATTGATTCTTTCATGATGTTAGCGTTAAACTTACTTAGCTTTTTAACACTAATCATTAATAAATCAGCATTTCATCCAGTTATAATTTAATTATATAAGTGCTATTATTTAAACTTATTTTGTAACTTAGTTACTAACTAATTTGACCGCTCCCAAGGAAATTGATCCTTTCTCCTATTCGTTCATTGATTAATTAAATCTTTAGAGTTAAATCTATGACAATTGAATTGTCCGACTACAATCTTTACTTTAATGCATTATTAAAGGGCGACCGCCATAATTGTATTAAGCTTATTGATCAACTTTGGGAAAAGAAAGTTCCTCTCCACGTCATCTATGAAGAAGTATTAAAAAAAGCACTCTATCAGGTGGGAGAGTTATGGGAAGAGAATAAAATAAGTGTGGCAACAGAGCATTTAGCATCAGCAATTTCAGAGACAATAATGAATAAGCTTTTTCTAAAACTCAACGTCCTATACCATTCAGATAAAAAAGTACTGGCGGGTTGCGTTGAGAATGAGTTCCACCAAATTGGCATTAAGATGATCTGTGATATGTTTGAGGCCAAAGGTTATCCCACGTTCTTTCTTGGAGCCAATACGCCTAAGAAAGATTTTATGGAGCTGGCCCGGAAAATCAATCCCGATATCATTGCATTGTCAGTGAGTGTTTTCTTTCATATTCCCGATTTGATAAAAATGATTGAAACCATACGAAACGAGTTTTATGAAACGCCAATATTAGTAGGGGGACAGGGATTTCGCCATGGAGGAAAAGAATCGTTGTTGAGATTTGAGAACCTCACATTTATGGAAGATACAGTTGCAGTAGAAGAATATATAAACCAGCTAGCCTATGAACAAGTCTGAATTAATAAATAGTGCGAATTTACTTCCACGTATAACACCGGAAGCCCTTACTGAATATCGGTCCAAATCGGGTAGGATGGCGGAGCAATTAAATGAACACTTTATATCAGATAATGAGATTGAGAATCTGATTGGAAATAATAACATCGATCTGATGAAAAACAATCATGAAAATCATGCTCATTTTATGGCATCTGTATTTGAAAACTTCAGTGCCGAAACGCTGGTCAATACTATATTGTGGGTTTTCAAAGTATACCGTAGCCGGGAGTTTAAGCCGGTTTATTGGCACAGGCAATTAAATTGTTGGATAGATCTGATCAAGGAAAATATCGACACAAATGAGCAGGATGGTATTCTGGATTATTATAAATGGATGATAGAGCATATTAACGATTTTACCCAATTGACAGATGCTAAAGAAATTGATTGCTTACCCGAAAATAGATGAAAGAGTAAAGTTATCGGAACTTTTATCACGATGGACAAATGAATTTTCGGATGTGATTAGTAGTGGTAATTGCATTTACGTTTGTTTATTGGATAAAGAAGGGGAGATACTCTTTATCAACTCTACATTTAATGAATTGATAAAAGGAAAAGGAAGTAGCAGCTTCCTGAACCCAGACACGAACGCTTTAGTAGCTACAAAAGGTAACGGACTTATCTTTGATGGTTACCTGACTGTTGGAGATAATTACTCGTTTAATCGATCAATAGAAGCAAAAGTATACCGGCGGGAACAGGAGTTATTGTTGTTGGGTGGGATAAATGCCAATGACCTGTTTGAACAGAATGAGAAAGTTTTTAAACTGAATAACGAAAACCAAAACCTGCAACGTGATTTAATTAAAGAAAAGAAACTGCTGCAGTCTGCTCTGTATAAGCTTAACAACACCAATGAAGAGTTGTCGAAACGAAACAATGAGAAAGACAAATTTTTGTCGCTGTTGGTTCATGATATAAAATCTCCGTTCAATTCTTTACTGGGATTTACTTATCTGTTAAAGAATAAAATTGAAGAGTTTCCGATTAGTGAACTTAAGAGAATTGCAGGAATGATTAATGATATCACTGAGAAATCAGATAATTTATTGAATGATATTATCACCTGGTATAAAGCGCAATCGGGAAAAATTACTTTTACACCTGAAGAGATTCAATTGGAAGAGTTTTGTCGTGAAATAATCAAGAATGTTGAATACAGCGCACATAGAAAGCAGATACAACTGAACTTACAGATTGAAAAGAGAATTACCTTCAAAGGTGATGTAAACATGTTAAAAACGATTCTGCGTAACCTGTTAGCCAATGCCATAAAGTTTACCCCGGAAAATGGAAAGGTTTCCCTCGTTGCTAAAGTTCAACATGATAAAATAATTTTTGAGGTGGTGGATAATGGTATGGGTATTTCAGAAGAGAATATCGCCAAAATAATGGATGAATCCGTTTCATTTACTTCTGCCGGATCATCGGGGGAAAATGGTACTGGGATTGGTGTTAATTTATGTATCGATTTAATTCGTAAAATTGGCGGAGAATTACATATATTTTCAAGATCACAACAGGGAAGCACGTTCTGGTTTGATGTGCCTTTGAAAGATCAATAAAAATATATCAAAAAGAAAGCCCTGATGCACAATACTTGGTTATTGGTGCATCAAGGTGGACATACCTAAGCTATTTCAGAGGTTATTTTATAGCTTATTAGAATCAAACCACAACCCGACGTACAGTGCGCCAAACCCGTTGTCCGGTATATCTTATCGCTTATTAGAATCAAACCACAACGGTCACGATTAATTACCAATCGGAATTATGGTATATCTTATCGCTTATTAGAATCAAACCACAACGTGAAATTGGAAATAAAGTTTGTAACTTTGGGTATATCTTATCGCTTATTAGAATCAAACCACAACACACAATGGCGAACGCTTTATTGCTCCAAAGGTATATCTTATCGCTTATTAGAATCAAACCACAACTGAAGCTCAATAAGAGCATCCGACCAAAGAGGTATATCTTATCGCTTATTAGAATCAAACCACAACAACAGAACACGTAAAGACAACAGGCCAAAAGGTATATCTTATCGCTTATTAGAATCAAACCACAACTGATTTCTTATTTAGAGTAACATCACCCCGGGTATATCTTATCGCTTATTAGAATCAAACCACAACCAATAGGATTTTGTCATTGATTTCTATCTGGGTATATCTTATCGCTTATTAGAATCAAACCACAACTGTGGCCACGGTGGCAAGCGTCAACTACATGGTATATCTTATCGCTTATTAGAATCAAACCACAACTGCGCGCCCTGCTGGGTGAAAAGAACATGAGGTATATCTTATCGCTTATTAGAATCAAACCACAACTACAGAGAAGATCGAAATGCTTGGGCTCTCGGTATATCTTATCGCTTATTAGAATCAAACCACAACTACGCCAGCACGAACAAAAAAGCGGTCGTAGGTATATCTTATCGCTTATTAGAATCAAACCACAACTTAATGCCGTGGTTCCGAACTTGAAGAAAGGGTATATCTTATCGCTTATTAGAATCAAACCACAACTACGTTTATCCTTTATAAGTGGTTTCATTGGTATATCTTATCGCTTATTAGAATCAAACCACAACGCTGGGCGCTTCAATACAAAACATAAGCAAGGTATATCTTATCGCTTATTAGAATCAAACCACAACTCGACCTACAAAGATGTTTCTAGTACTAGGGTATATCTTATCGCTTATTAGAATCAAACCACAACCGCGCGCCATACAGCTCAGTAATGTCGGTGTATGCAGCTTGTTTTTCATGCAGAAAAATTAACACGGAAGTATATTTGAAACCAATAATGTGGTGTTTTTTTCAGGATGTCAAAGAGCTTTTGTAAAGGTAGAAATCTTTTCCAAAGTTCTGAACTTTGGAAAAGGTTAAGATTGGTACAATTCCTAAAACAATTCCAGCTGCTGTGGAGCTTCTTCAGAAGGTAGAATTTGAGCTCCCCATATATTAATCATATTTGAGTATTGCTTATCGGTGATGCGTAAGATAGTGATCTGTCCTTTATCGGGTACAAAGCCTTTAATGCGTTTTTCATGCACCTCAGCACTTTCTTTGCTGGCACAATGGCGGGTGTAAACGCTCCATTGCATCATGGTAAAACCATCTTTCATCAGTTCTTTGCGAAAGCGGGTCGCTAATTTGCGTTCTTTTTTGGTTGTTACCGGAAGGTCGAAAAATACAAATAACCACATAATCTGATATGCATTAAGTCGGGTGTGTTCCATGGTTGCAGGTATTATCTTTTCCAAAGTTTCGAACTTTGGAAAAGGTTCAAAAGTCGGGATAGGTGATTTTCTTATCTTCTCCGCTAAAACAGCGTGCCAGTGAGGCGGTAGTGATCGACAGAGCCACCATTAAGGGGCGTTTGAGCTTACCGATCTGCACATCACAACTCAGCACCTGCAATAAATGGGCTTTCGTGGTTTTTTCAAGAATCATTTCGTCGTTACCCGATTGCCACAGTTCGTATACTGCTTCATCAATGTAGGGGCGGTAAGGCTCCATAATATCATCGGCCAGACAATAGGCATTGTAGCGGTTATGATGATGGATACCTAAGGTGGGCAATAAGCCGGAACCTGTCAAAGCACGTGCGACAGCCGACCGTAATACGATGTAACCATAATTCAGAAAATTGTTTGGGGCATCACCATAGCGGTCGCGTACAAAACCGTTGGTAAATAAGCGCCCCCAATATTCACGGGCAGCAGTTCCTTCGCGATTGGTACTGTCACCACTCTTAACCGATGCAGCTAATGATGCCAATGGGCCGCTGTCAATACCTTTGGACTTAAGCAAGGCTGCCTGGTTTTTAATTTTAGCTGTGATGGTTTGTTGCCATAGTTGCTTCTTCAGGGGTTGTGAAGCATTAATTTGCTGACCAAATAGTTCGCTTTGTAAATGGTGACCATTCAGATTAAGCAACATTGAAGCAGGCATATGTTTTTCGTCGCAGCAAACCACTGCAATGTTATGAACATTGAGCTGTTGCAGGGCAGGTAATGTGATGGTGATTTGCCAGTGCTCAAGTATCACCATGGCAATATCTTCGAGTGGGACCGTGCGTGTGGTGTCATTGTCTTTCAGCAGGATATCAAGTTGCTGATCTTTGATGCTTAAATAAGCCGGGTTGGTAAAAAAAAGGGTTCGTTTTAACATATCCGGGTGTTTAAAGTGATTACT
>NZ_CEXQWX010000249.1:0-6235 GCF_982718395.1 Carboxylicivirga sp. | reverse complement strand
TTTTGCATCATTTTGATCTTTTCCTGCAACTCCTTATCTTCCGATAACAGTTTAGCTGATGGTCCCCATATGATGAGATAAACATCGTCGAACCATTTCATCTTTTTTGCGGCATTGGTATACATAAAACAAACTTTTAATGCCACATCCCTGTCGCCACTGGTCCAGACAACCATTAACTTATCTTGTTCTCTCATCTCCTTTTTTTTAGCAGTCACACCAAATAAAGGTACTGTTATCAAAAACAATGTAACTAATAAGTGCTTCATAAGTATATTTTTTAAATTAGACTCAAATATCATATCATTCTTTGGAAAAGGCAACTATGAGTACTGATTCTTCTTATCTAACATTATTGGAAAACCAATTAAAGCAAATCGACGATAAAAGCTTCGATTTTAGCTCATGGAAAAAAGCAACCATCTTGTTAACCAGTAGTTGTTTTGGTCCTAACTCGGCACAAGTAGATGCACTTGAGAAAATTGAGTATGCATACAGCTCGTGGACCCTTCGGGATGAGCCTGGTACAAGTGATCCTCTAAAAAACGAATGCAAAACAACCTTATTGACCATTATAAATGAATTCAGGATTAAAGTAGAAAATGCTTCTGCTGAAAGTTCTTCGACAGTAGCGGATGATTATACCTTTCTATGGTCAACGTTTGCGGATGAGTTAACAGGTTCATCCTTGAAAAAGCTTAAGTCACTTATTACAAAAGCCAATGTCTCATCTGATGAAGTTGAAACGTTTCTTAAAGATTTGCCCAACCAGACACTTGTCAATATTATCCTGAACTCTTTATTATCGGAAGAATTTAAAAAATGGATAAGCCAGTAGACACACACATTAAACGCAAAAGCATGATATCATACGCTTTCATTGAAAACATATTACATGTTACAATAGAAGGAAAAACTACACTCAGTGATTTATATGATTTTCTGGAGGAAGTAGGAACCATACAGAACTTACCTGAAGACTTAAAGATCTTTTATGATCTCAGAAAAGCTTCCATTGAGTTAAAGCTCGATGAAATCAGTAATCTTTCTAAAAAAGCTGAAGAAAAAACTTTGAATTGTAAATCTGTAAGAACAGCATTTTGCGTTAAGGATCCAAAAATGACTGCATATGCAATGTTATTTTCTTGGTTACCTGAAAATACCAGAATAAAACGGGAACAATTTTCAACAAAAAAAGCCGCTATGGATTGGCTGCTTGAAAAACAAAATTAAATATTCACAGGTTTTAAAACTGCTATTATTTTAAAAGCATTGTTAACTTTGCGTGAATTTTCACTTAAGTTAATATGACGTTGAATAAAATAGGTAAAACTCATAACGAATACCTTGTTCTTATATATAGATTGCTTTTAATCATGGTTTTTTACAGTGCTTTTCGCATTGTATTTTATCTGTTTAACTACTCACTTTTCCCTAATATCACATTCGGGTCTTTTTTGACAATAATGAAAGGTGGACTTACATTTGATTTAAGTGCTATGCTATACCTTAATGGTTTGTATGCTCTGTTGTATCTCTTACCTTTACCGTTTAAGTTCGGCTCCATTTATCAAACCTTTCTTAAAGGTTTATTTTTATTGGTTAACGGTGTTGGCTTTGCACTCAATAGTATTGACTTAATCTACTACCGGTTTATCTTAAAACGAACTACTTTCAACGTAATCAGTATACTTGAAAATGAAACAAACATGGGCAAATTGTGGGGCCAATTCATTATTGACTATTGGTATGTTGCACTTATTTTTATTCTTTCTGTTTATTTACTTAGCAAGTCATACTCATTACTCCAACCCAGGAAAATCAGGTTGTCAAGCAGGTGGTTATATCCAGCTGTTTCACTAATTGCCTTGGTTCTTTTTTCAGGTTTTTCAATTATTGGAATGAGGGGAGGTTATCGGCACTCTACCCGTCCAATTAACATGGCCAATGCGGGGAAATATGTTAATGCACCCGATGAAATGGCTTTAGTTCTTAATACTCCTTTCTGTATCATTCGCACCTGGGGTAAGAAAAGTTTCACTGCTTATGATTTCTTTAATTCAGAAAAAGAATTGAAACAGGCTTTTGATCCGATGGTTTATCCCGATCCATCGCTAGTCAGCAATAAAAAAAACGTTGTCATTATTATCCTTGAGAGCTTTAGCCGCGAACACTTTGGAGTGTTTAATCCAACGCTTGAGAATGGAAATTACAAAGGATATACGCCTTTTTTGGATTCTCTTAGCCAGCACTCTTTGATTTTCCCTAATGCTTTTGCCAATGGTCATAAATCCATTGATGCGATGCCTTCAATTTTAGCTAGTATACCAGCTTTAGTATTACCATATGTTGTGTCGGAATACTCGTCAAATCAAATTAATGCCTTGCCGTATTTACTAAAGAAGGAAGGCTATCAGACGGCTTTTTTCCACGGTGCTCCTAATGGCTCAATGGGTTTCGAATCGTTTGCCAACATTGCGCGCTTTGATAAATACATGGGCATGACAGAGTTTAATAACGATGATGAGTTTGATGGCATGTGGGGCATTTGGGACGAACCATTTTTTCAGTTTTATGCCGATGAAATGAATAAGATGAAAGAACCATTTATGACATCAGTTTTTTCTTTGTCATCGCATCACCCATTTAAAGTTCCCGAACAATACACCGATGTTTTTCCCAAAGGTAAATTACCGGTTCATCAAGGTGTAGGATACACTGATAATGCCTTGAGAAACTTTTTTGCCAGTGCAAAGCAAATGCCATGGTATAACAACACTGTATTCGTAATAACCGCTGATCATAGTACAGGTGGACATTTCGATTCTTCATTTACAAGCACCAATAAATTTCAAATTCCAATAATCATTTTTAGCCCCGGAGATGAAAAAATGAAAGGTGTTGATAATAGAGTCGCACAGCAAATAGATATAATGCCTACGGTTCTTAACTATATTGGCTTCAATAAAAGTCCATACGTGGCCTTTGGAAATGATTTACTTAATGATGAAAGCAATCGATTTGCTATTAATTACACCAATAATAGTTATCAATTACTTCATGAAGATTATGTCCTCCATTTTGATGGTGAAAATATTATTGGCGCATATAATACTGTGGATGATCCATTATTGAAGAATAATATTAAGGATAGTGATGATACTTACCTCAATCAATTACCACTAATGAAGGGGATTATTCAGCAATACAATAACAGAATGATCGAAGATCGGTTGACTGTAAAAAAATAGGGTTTGAAAAACTCAAACCCCATTTTACATCTATAACTTTAGTTTATTTAAAACTTGTGTTTTAATTTTTCATCCATTAATTCGCGAGCTAGTTTTTGTTCACGCTTAAGTGCTGATTTACGATGTGTTTCAAATTCTTCCTCTACTTCAGCAAGACGAATTTTTGTTTCATTCGTTATAGAATGACTTCTTTTGAACATGAAAAACAAAATAAGGGCAAAAGCAATTAGCCCCAAAACCAATCCCCACATTATTGAATTGTATAGCCCTTTAGATATTTCAGCACCTAGAAACAGCATACTATTCTTACTATTAGTAGTGGTTTCCAAATTGTCAGACAGATTTTTAATCTCACCATCCTTCTGTTCTATGGTACTCTTAAAAGCCTTAATTTCATTATCACGCTCAAGCAAGGTGTTCCTATACTTCATAACGCTATCTAAAGAATTCCCTTTCAATAAATTGAAAGTTGACATCTTTATCACCTTGTAACGCTCGTAACTCTCAGACTTACTATAAACGTAATCAAATTGACTTTTTAAACTAAGCGTATCAAACCTCGAACTCAAATCATTTTGAGCATTCATCGTTAACGTTTGTGCTACCAGCACTGCAAAAAGCAAAGTTAATATTCTCATTAGTGCTTAATTTATTTGTTGGGTGTTATTAATTACATTCTGAAACGGAAAGGCCTTTATATTATTGTTCCATTTACAGGTTATTGCTTATCAAATATATCGAATATTCCTTAATAACTATACATTATTATGGCCTTGTTTGTGACAAACAAAAAAGCCTGCACATGTGCAGGCTGAGTTATCAGTAATTTTTAATGATTACATTCTGTCCGGCACATCAATTCCCATCATCCACATTGCATTTTTAATAACATTTCCAGAAGCTTTACAAAGCAGTAATCGCATTGATCGTTTAGCTTCATCTTCTTCTACTGCAATTGGAGACTCATGATAAAATTGATTAAATTCTTTAGCAAGGTCATATACGAAATTAGCTATCAAGGCAGGACTATACACTTTTCCAGCTTCAGTAACTACAGCAGGGAAATTAGCAATCATACGCATAAGCTGTACCTCTTTCTCTGACATCACCGTATCCACTTCTGCCCTCTCCTGAATGGTTATTTGATTGGCTTCTGCCTTCCGGAATATTGATTGAATACGAGCATAAGTATATTGAATAAACGGCCCTGTATTTCCATTAAAGTCAATCGATTCTTTTGGATCAAAAGTCATATTCTTTCGTGGGTCCACTTTAAGAATAAAATACTTTAGAGCACCTAATGCAATGGTCTGATATACGTGCTCAGCCTCTTCGTCTGAATATCCCTCAAGTTTTCCAAGTTCTTTCGACATTTCGCGGGCAGTATTGATCATATCCTGCATCAAATCATCGGCATCAACAACGGTTCCTTCTCTCGATTTCATCTTTCCTTAAGGCAATTCAACCATTCCATAGCTGAAATGCACCAAATCTTTACCCCACTTTAGTCCCAGTCGATCAAGAAGGATTGCCAATACCTTAAAATGGTAATTTTGCTCATTCCCTACCACATAAACCATTTTATCAATATCGTAATCGTCATAGCGAAGTTTGGCAGTACCAATATCCTGTGTCATATAAACACTGGTACCATCTGTACGTAGAAGTAACTTTTCATCAAGACCATCATTACCTAAGTCGGCCCAAACGCTGTTATCTTCGCGTTTGTAGAAAACTTCCTTATCAAGTCCTTCCAACACCATATCACGGCCAACCTTATAGGTATCTGATTCATAATAAATCTTGTCGAAATCAACACCCATCTGCTTATACGTTACATCAAAACCATCATATACCCAATGGTTCATCTGCTCCCATAAAGCATAGGTTTCAGGATCGTGCGCTTCCCATTTAAGAAGCATCTCACGAGCCTCTTTCATTAACGGCGAATTAGCTTCTGCTTCTTCTTTACTTTGACCATTAGCGATTAATTCGGCCTGCTCTTTTTTATATTCCTGATCAAATTTAACGTAAAAATCACCAACTAAATGATCACCTTTTTTGCCTGTTGCTTCCGGGGTTTGTCCTTCTCCCCATTTTTTCCATGCAAGCATTGATTTACAAATATGTATACCCCGGTCATTTACAATATTTGTTTTGACAACCCTATTTCCATTAGCAGATACAATTCGCGATAATGAAAAACCAAGCAAATTATTTCGAATATGCCCAAGATGTAACGGTTTGTTAGTATTAGGCGACGAGTATTCAATCATTACCTGTGGGGACTTGTCATCGGCAGACTTCTTACCATACTCAGGATTATGAACATTTTCATTCAGAAGATTAATCCAGTAGGTCATTGATAATTGTAAGTTTAAAAAGCCTTTGATCACCTCAAATCCGGATACTTCTGAACAGTTTGTCTGAATATAATTTCCCAAATCATTACCTGTTTCAACAGGATTTTTCTTTGAAATCTTTAGTAGCGGAAAAACAACAACAGTATAATCACCCTTCATATCTTTTCGGGTCAGTTGCAGTTGAATAGAGTCAGGCTCAATATCAGTTGCATATAGCTCTTTAATTGCATTTACAACTGTTGCTTTTATATGACTTTCAATTATCATTTTCGTATATTTAATATGCTCGTAATAAAATTTCAGAGTGCAAATGTAATAAAGTTTAATGTTTCTGATATGCAAGAATATTCGAAATTAATGCATAAATATTACATTTTTGGAGTCTGCTTTTTTTAGGCCTTTTCGATCTTTAGCATTTGGGTAGTTTATTTCAAAGAAATATTTTTGCCATCGTTTAAAATATAAAAAGTGCAGGGGAGACAAGTCAATGTTGAATATTCAATTAATCATATTACATCAAGTATTTACACCATTGTCGTTTGCTGGTTTATTACCTCAACAAGCTGACGAAATCAATGCAAATGATATACAAAGTATCTTCTATCAGGTTATTGCATTATT
>NZ_CEXQWX010000248.1:0-6279 GCF_982718395.1 Carboxylicivirga sp. | reverse complement strand
AAGGCAGTTCACCACTCTGGAGTCCTGATGGGAAACATCTGGCATTTAAAATGAGATCAAATGTTGCATATCAGCTATTTGTTCTGCCTCAAGACGAAGAGACACCCATTCAAGTAACAAGCGAAAGTAACGGTGTTAACTCTTTTAAGTGGAATCCCGATGGAAAAGGATTTGCTTATCTTTCCACAAGCTCATATTCTTCAAAAGAGAAGGAATTAAAAAAACGGGGTTACAATTTTATCTTTTTTGAAGAGAACATTAAAAATGATAACCTCTTTTTAATCAAGATTAATGACCACTTTGAGCAAACAGCAAAAACCCAAATCACGAAAGAAGTGAATGTTTGGGATTTCAACTTTGATCAGCAAGGTAAGCAATTGGCTTATACAGCAACAGGGCTTAAATTGATTGATCAAAAATACATGTTCCGCAAAATTCATATTTTCAACCTGGAGAATGGCTTGGTAAAGCGCGTATTGAATAATGTTGGTAAACTGGGTAATTACAGTTTCAGTCCGGATGGCAAACACCTGACTTATACCGGCGCTCTTAACCTGAATGATCATGCTGTCAGCCAGGTTTATAAAGTTGATATTGCCAGCGGCAAGATAACGAATATATCTCCAGAGAATTACAAAGGACACATCACCTGGAGTGGATGGAAAAATAACAAAGAGATCGTCTACCTGGCGCACGAAGGTGTATATCCGAAACTATACACGGTAGCTTTAAAAAATAATAAACGAAAACTTATTCTGGATGCGAAAACCAACGGCATCATCTTTAGCTCTCCTCTTATTACTCCCGGTTTTGATTCTTTTGCCTTTAGTGGAAGTACACCAACCGATATGTCCAACATCTACAAATGGGATGGAAAAGGAGACTTAGTAAGAATAACCGATATCAATCATAGGTTAGCACAAAACACCTTAGGTCAGCAAGAGATAATTAACTATGCAGCACGAGATGGTTTAAATATCGAGGGGTTGCTAATAAAGCCGGTTGGTTACAAACAAGGGGAAAAATATCCATTGATCATATATGTACATGGCGGACCCGAATCGCACCATTCCAACGGATGGCTGAGTGGTTACTCAACACCCGGTCAGGTTATGGCTGGTAAGGGTTATCTGGTCGCTTACTTTAACTATCGGGCCAGTACCGGTTATGGAGTTGACTTTGCCATGGAAGGTTTTGAAGACCCTGCTGGCAAGGAGTTCGATGACCTGGCTGATGGTATTGATTATTTAGTCGAAAACTATGGAGCCGATCGCAATCGTGTTGGTATGGCAGGTGGCTCTTACGGGGGCTATGCTTCGGCATGGTTTGCCACCTATTACACCAATTACATTAAAGCTGCAGCTGTTTTTGTTGGTATCACCAATATCATAAGTAAAAAAGGAACTACCGATATTGCCTATGAGGAATTGCATGTCCACAGCGGGCAACCATTGGAAGAACAATGGGAAATGAATCTGAAGCAAAGTCCCATTTACCATGCGCATAAGAGTAAAACAGCCACTTTGATATATGGAGGGGCAGCCGATCCGCGTATTCATCCATCACAAAGCATGGAGCTTTATCGTCGCATGAAAATGAATGACCACCCGGCAGTTCGCTTGGTTCAATATCCAGGTGAAGGACATGGTAACCGCAAGCAAGTGGGGCGCATTGATGTACTTTATCGCCAAATAAATTGGATGGACTGGTATGTAAAAGATCTGAAACCTTTTGATGGACCAATGCCTCCGCTCGACATCAGCGATCAATACGGATTGGATTGGGAGTATTAAGGTGTAATTATTCAACGGATGAATACATTATTTACTGCCATATTCATCCGTTGAGTTTTAAACAGCAAAAATGAAAACAGCACTTATAGCAGGCTCAACAGGTTTGGTTGGTCAATCACTCCTTCAGACATTATTGGAGAGCAAACATTACAATAAAGTAATAACCCTTGTTCGCAGACCATTAGCTATTAATAATCCAAAGTTAATAAGCCACTCTATTAATTTTGATGCAATCCATGAGTTGAACATTGAAGAAGTTGATGATGTATTCTGTTGTTTAGGTACCACCATTAAAACCGCAGGTAGTCAAGATGCTTTCACAAAGGTAGACTATACTTATGTTGTGGAGTTGGCCAGATGGGCGCAAAAGAACAAATGCCGGCAATTTTCAGTTGTTAGTTCGGTTGGAGCTTCAAATAAAACATCTAATTTCTATCTCCAAACAAAAGGCAATATGGAGGTGTCTATCGCACAATTGTCCATTCCATCTATCCACATATTCCGACCTTCACTCCTGTTGGGACAACGTAACGAATTTCGTTTTGGTGAGAAAGTTTCAGAAAAACTAATGACGGTTTTCAATCCTTTAATGAAAGGTCGCCTTAGAAAGTACAGGGCCATTAAAGCCAGTGATGTAGCACAAGCTATGTTCAATCAGGCACAAAATGATTTTAAAGGTGTGATATTATTTGAAGGAGCTGAGATAAAATAATCCCTACTTCGATACCTCCATCTTTAACTTCTTGCCCTTAATGCGTTCATTCTTCAATAGTTGAAGTACTTTCTTTACTTTATCACGTTTTACGGCTACAAAGGCACTATGGTCAAGCACATCAATCAGTCCTAATTCATCTTTTTGTAACTTACCTTTCTTCAGAAATACCCCTACAATATCAACCTTATTGATTTTATCCTTTTTACCACTGCCGATATAGATGGTTTGCCATTGAGGTAATTCTGGTAAAGGCAAGCCAGTAGCCACCTCTTCAAAAGTTACCTCATCAGTAATATATGTTGGCACAGCTTCATCTTCGGCTAAAATCAGATAAGAGGTTCCTTCAGCATGCATCCGGGCTGTACGACCATTACGATGAATATAAGCCTCTTCTTTTGATGGCATATGATAATGCAATACGTATTTAATTTCAGGAATATCGAGCCCTCGTGAAGCCAGATCAGTAGTAATCAGCAGATGGTGACTTCCATTACGAAACTTTAAGAGTGCCCTCTCCCGCTCCTCCTGTTTCATACCACCATGGAATACATCATGAGCAATACCATATTCCGATAAATGATTACTTATTCTGTCAGCAGCGTCACGGTGGTTAACAAAAACCAACATTGGCGCATTACCTAATTGACTGATGAGACGAAGAAATATTTCAAGCTTATCACGTCCTTCGGCACGAACACCCTTTAGAGTCAACTTTGGTGGCAAATCCTCTTCGTCTAAAAAATTTAGCTCCTCGGCTTCTTTTAGCCCAACAAAAGCCGGTATTTGCCTCATGGCAGTTGCCGATGTCAACACACGTTGCTCAAGTCCTCCGAGCTGTTCTATTATTTCCTTCATCTCCTTTTGAAAGCCCAGATCAAGCGCTTTATCGAATTCGTCCAAAACCAAGAACTGAATATTTGTCGGATCAAAAGAATTCCGTCGTATATGATCCGCTACTCGACCAGGTGTACCAACAAGCACAGCCGGCGGATGTTTCAGGTTATTGATCTCAGTTCGGATTGAGTGCCCACCATAGCAACAATTTACTTTAAAACCAGTACGCAAACTTTTGAGTACCTGTTCAATCTGTAATGCCAGCTCACGTGCTGGTGCTAATATAAGTAGTTGTACCTGGTCGTTTTTTTTATCCAACTGCTCCACCAACGGCAATAGAAAGGCCAGTGTTTTACCCGAACCAGTTGGTGAAAGCATTACCACATCACCCCCACTACTGACAGAGGCAAAAGTGTGCTCCTGCATAGGGTTTAAAGAGTGTATATTCAACTGACGAAGGGCGACCTGACTTGATTTACGTAATTGTTGCATGCCGCAAAGATAAGGAAAGGTTTAAGGAATAAATCGCAAAGGTTTAAGCTTTGTACCTAAAAGGTTAAGCCTTTACATCAAAAAGGTTAAACCATTGAGTCCAAAAGGTTAAACCTTTGCACTCAAAAGCTTTAACCTTTCAATAAAAAACATTAAGGAAATACTCGGTAGCCCCCAGATTACTGTAGCAGTGAATCAATGGTTTGATCAAAATTATCTTTCGTATGCATACGTACCCTCTAAATCTCCATAAAAATGAATGAGGAAACTCATTAAGCGTTTTTAATGCGCTAAGCGAATGGCAGGTATACCCTCTCAACTTACATTTTCTTAATATCAATTGAGTTTAATTGATCCTTTTAATGTATTCAGGCCCTGATTTGTATTAAGCATCTTTTTCTATCTTAGCCCATCACATGCGCAACACAATACTTGTTATAATATTACTGCTTTATGTTTTACCTGTTCAAAGCCAATTAAGCCCTGAGCAGGAAGCATGGTTATATCGAATCGTGCAAAAAACACCCAGTTTAAAACATAATTGGCAGCATTACTTTGAGTTTAACACAAAACCATTTTATCGCGAATCGAATTTTAGACGATGGATTGATTATAATGCGATTGGTAAATACCTGAAATACAATCCTGATAGTTTAACGATTCACTATGATAGTATTCAATCTTCATCGAATGGTCTGATATCAGAAGCCGCCATTAAGCTGACTCTTTGGGAACTAAACGAAGAGTTAAAAAGGTACATCTACCAACAACCGAACTGTAATGATTCTCTGATCTTGACGCTCCAAAAACCAATTGTAACATTGTTGCCAAAGAGATTAAACAGTAAAAAAAGAAATAAGGTTCTCACAACTTTAATGCATCCATCGCTACCCATTTTCAAAAAAATAGAGCAACTCGAAGAAGCTAAACTTGACATCGAAGTTCAAAAAAAACTTCTAAACAAATGGAGTGATATCATCTCAGACTATAGTTTTGATCGCAGCCAGTATTTTTTCAATCTATTATCAGGTGGACAGAAGCTGAAAAACACGACATTTTTAGCAGCTGGCGAAGGTAGTGGCACTGCCGGACTCTTATACGAATGGGAACCTAATCCAAGCGACAGTACCAAACAGTGGTACGGTAGAGGCATAGGATTATTCACTTATAATACACGAACCCACAAAGACGAATTGTATTTGCAACCTCATCTTAAAAAGAAACTAAGTATTACTGGCAGTGAATCTATTAACTTGCACACTTCACTTTGGGGCCTCGACTCGTCGTTTAAGCCTATGCTGATTATTACGGACGATACTGTTAGCTATCATCTATTTGCTGACTCTTCGACCAAAGGCTTAACGCCAGATAAAAACAAAACTAAAGGCATTTCGCACCTCGATCGAATTGAAGAGCATCGACAACACAACATAGTTAGTGCGATGAATGAAATCAAAAACAATGATTTACTTAACAAAGCCTATCAAAGTAAATCATTGGTTGAAAATGAACTTTCCGGCTTAGAATCAGAGGTTGACACTTTGCGTAAATATGAACCCGATAACCTTGAAGCTATTAACTATAGAAAACGGTTAATTGATGCTAAACTAACCAACCTTAGCAAGAAAGAACAACGCATTAAGGAGTTGGAACGAAGTTTCGCAGCGAAATACAAGGAGATTGATAAGGCTGAAAAGAAACTTAAAAGCATGATTCAGCTACTTGGTCCCAAGCCTCAGCAATGGACAAAAGATGGAGAATTTTACATGTTTCCTTCAGGTGTTAAGTTTGATCCACTCACTCAGGATTTGATATTTCCTGAAAGTAATGACCAACGAAATCTGGAAATACGATTGGTTTCTGCGGGCTATACATTAGAAGGAGTAAAGAAAGATGAAGTACAAGCTTATGTGAGCTTAACCAAAGCCAAAGAACGAAAAATAAAATCATTGACCCCTGCTTATCCTTTAGTTGACACAACCTTAATGGTTTACTTTCATCCCGATGAATTTAAAAGTTATCATACAATTGACCTATCGGGGAATATTCTTCAGGAATTAAAAGCTACTAAGCATATTCAATTAGTTTTGGGAATAGCTGATTTACCAGAATCACTAAAAAGTCAATCAACAAATTACCTTAACAGAACACGTGAATACCTGCAACCTCAAACACTAAATGCACAAAACAGATTTGCAGCAATACATCTTAAATCAAACGAGGACACCTTAACAATCAGCTCTCTTGCTTATGCGGACCCTGTACCTACGCGCTTATCAAAAGCTAATTATCAATTAAGAACTGATTTGAATGTTACCACTGGCTCTATTAACAACAATCGCTATTTAATAGCCTTAAGAGCAACTCATACATTGAAACAGATACTGGAACTTTTAGAAATTAAATTAGCTAATGTACCTGAGGAAAACTTCAGTATTAATTTGG
>NZ_CEXQWX010000247.1:0-6293 GCF_982718395.1 Carboxylicivirga sp. | reverse complement strand
TTTTCAACATAACGCGGATCGTTATTGTGCATACCGTCAATATCGGTCCATATCTGGATTTCGTCTGCGTTAATAGCAGCGCCAATCAACGAAGCAGAATAATCACTTCCTCCACGTTGCAGGTTATCAATTTCACCAAAAGCGTTTCTGCATATATACCCTTGGGTTATATAAATCTTTTTGTCACCTTGTTCTGCAACGGTTTTTGCAATATGTTCTTTTATATATGTACCATCCGGCTCATTGTTCTTATCGATACGCATATAATCAAGAGCAGGTAAAAGAGCAGAATCTTTACCATTTTCCAATAGATAATAATGGAAAAGTGCTGTTGATATTAGCTCACCTTGTGCTAGAATGGCTTTTTCTTCGAAAACCGTGAACATATCAATTGTAAACGATTTTATATATTCAAAATGAGACTTAATAAGCTCTTTACCCTTAGTTTTGTACTCTTCGCTTTTAAAAAGTTGTTCAACCTCTTTTTCGTATTTCGATTCAAGAGTGTTGATTATTTCATTAGCGCCATCGTGGTTTTTTTGGTACAGATAATTAGCGATTTCAACCAGACTGTTGGTCGTTCCTGACATGGCCGACAATACAACAATCTTCTGTACGCCATTATCAACAAGTTCAGCAACTTCCTTCATCCTCTGTGCTGAACCTACCGATGTTCCTCCAAACTTAAGTACTCTCATCTTAATTCAATCTATAATGTCAACAATAACTTAACGCCTGCAAAATTATAAGTTTTATTAGCAAGTTTGCTGTCTGATTAATAGAAATAGCGGCATCTGAATTTTGATTATTAACAAATTAGAGCCTCTTGCACTAAAAACAACCAAAAATAACAAAAAGTTAAAAATATAACAACAAATTTTATTTTTATGATTTTTGTGGATATTTATTAGATATTAAACAATGTGTGTTTTTCTCTTATCGAAAATGGCTCTACCTTTGACGAAATTTTGACAGTCATGAAGATTCTATCAGCTCAGTTTCATAAAAGTAGTGCCAAAAGCAGCCAATGTCCTAAAGAAGATCGACCTGAATATGCTTTCATTGGTCGCTCTAATGTTGGTAAATCATCATTGATTAATAAGTTGTGTGGCCGAAGAGCGCTTGCAAAAATATCATCCACACCGGGTAAAACTCAACTGATTAACCATTTTTTAATTGATGATAGTTGGTATTTGGTTGATTTACCTGGCTTTGGTTATGCTAAAGTGTCTAAGACCATTCGTGCAACTTTTGGTAAATTAATAACTGATTATATTTCGAGCCGAAAGAATCTAATGTGCTTGTTTGTGTTAATAGACTCACGCATACCGATGCAGGAAATTGATTTGGTTTTTATGAATTCGATGATCGAAAATGGAGTTCCAATTGCGATTGTATTTACCAAAACCGATAAGTTGAATAAAGCCCAATATGCCACCAATATGAAGAATTACGAGGAGAAGTTATTGGAATATTGGGAAGAACTTCCGCCTGTTTTTTACACGTCTGCCAAGAGTGGTGACGGCAGTGAAAATCTGCTTGAGTTTATTGACAACCTGAATCAGAAGTGGTAAAGTCTTGTTGCTGAGTAGTGTGTATTTGAAAATCAACAATTATATTTTTTTATGGGGATTGTTCATGTTAAGAAAATATGAATTGATTACCTTTGCAGCCACAAAGCAACATTGAAATAATCTGATAAACATCAATTTAAATGCCACCGAAAGCTCCTATTAAGATATTTGCGGGAACAAGTACGAAATATCTTGCTGAAAAAATTAGTCTTTGCTCGGGCAGAGAATTAGGTAGTGTTAACTGCTTACGATTCAGCGATGGTGAATTTACAACTGCCTACGAAGAAACTGTTCGTGGATCTCACTTATTTTTATGTCAGTCAACATTTCCACCTTCAGATAACCTGATGGAATTGTTAATGATGATTGATGCGGCCAAACGAGCCTCTGCATATAAAATTGTGGCTGTAATGCCATATTTTGGATTTGCAAGACAAGATCGTAAGGATCAGCCACGTGTAGCTATTGGAGCTAAATTGGTTGCAGATATGTTACAAGCAGCAGGTGTAGACCGTGTTATCACAATGGATTTGCATGCTGATCAAATTCAGGGATTCTTTGATATTCCGGTTGACCACTTATATGCATCGTCTATTTTTGTTCCGCATATCAAGCACATGAACCTGGAGAATCTGGTAATTGCCTCACCTGATGTAGGAGGAACCAAGCGTGCTAACACTTACGCTAAATTTCTGGAAACACCAATGGTTATATGCCATAAACAGCGTTCAAAGGCGAATGTGGTTGATGAGATGCGAATTATTGGTGATGTAACCGATAAGAATGTGATTATCGTGGATGATATGGTTGATACAGCTGGTACATTAACGAAAGCTGCCGATATGATGTTGGATGCAGGAGCCAAAAGTGTTCGTGCATTTACTACTCATGCTGTTCTTTCAGGTCCAGCCTATGAGCGCATTAAAAACTCAGGTTTAGCGGAACTATATGTAACTGATTCTATTCCTTTGAAGCAAGACTGTAGTAAAATTAAAGTATTATCAGTTGCTCAACTTTTTGCAGATACAATCGAAAAAGTATATAATTATCAGTCGATAAGTAATCAATTCTTGATCTAAAGTATTATCTTTGCAGCCGCTTTAGAGCAAGCGTGTGATGGGAAATTAAGCCTCACATGGTTATAATTTTGAGTAGCACTTAAAAAAAAGAATTATGCAAACAATTGAAGTTAAAGGTTCTGTACGTAATGAGCTAGGTAAAAAATCGACCAAAGCTTTACGTGCTGAAGGTAAAGTACCTTGTGTAATTTACGGTGGTGAAAAAAACATTCACTTCACAGCTGCGGAAGCTGAATTCCGTAAAATTATTTACACTCCAAACGTATACATTATCAATGTAAACGTAGACGGAACTGTTTATCCTACAATTCTTCAGGATTCACAATTCCACCCTGTAAAAGAGCAGATGCTTCATGCTGACTTCCTTCAGGTGAAAGAAGACAAACCAGTAGTGATTGAAATTCCTGTTAAACTGGAAGGTTTCGCAGAGGGTGTTAGAGCTGGTGGTAAGCTTCAGTTAGAGAAGCGTAAACTAAAAGTACGTGCTTTAGCAAAAGATCTTCCTGACACTTTAGATATCAATATTGACAATATTGGACTTGGTAAAACCGTTCAGGTTGGTGAGTTATCTTTCGACAACCTGGAACTATTAAACGCTAAAAATGCCGTAGTGGTTGCTGTACGTCTGACTCGTGCTGCTCGTGCTGCTGCTCAGCAAACTGCAGAGTAATATTACAACTCTATATCAAGAACCTCCATATTTTGCATATGGAGGTTTTTTGTATTTTAGCCATGCTCAATTAAGAAGGTAATGCTTAAGCGCGTAATTAATTTCTTTAAAAAGGAAAAGGATAATACACCCCCGGACATGAAGTATTTGGTTGTTGGTTTAGGAAATATTGGTGATGAATATGATCAGACGCGTCATAATGTTGGTTTTGAAGTACTGGATACCATAGCCAAGAGAAACGAAGTTCGGTTTGAAGATGAACGATATGGGGCTGTTGCCCGTTTCAAATTTAAAGCTCGTAGCTTTATCATGCTAAAACCTAATACTTATGTGAATTTAAGTGGGAGAGCAATTAACTACTGGATGCAGAAAGAGAAAATACCTCTACCCAACTTACTTGTAGTAGTTGATGATTTGGCTTTACCTTTTGGTACTTTACGTTTGAAAACGAAAGGTGGGGATGCAGGGCATAATGGTTTGAAAAGCATACAGAGCACACTTGGAACTGCAAGTTACTCAAGGCTTCGTTTTGGCATTGGTAATGAGTATCAAAGAGGTAGGCAAGTTGATTTTGTGTTAGGTAAATGGACGGATGAGGAGTGGACTGAACTAATGGAACGAACCAAAGTTGCGGAAGATATTGTAAAAGCTTTTGCAACCGTGGGTGCCGGGCAAACGATGAGTCAATACAATAATAAATAGGATTTATCACAAAAGTGAAATTTGAATTATGAGTGGATCTGGAGTTCGAATTGATAAATACCTTTGGGCTGTTCGCCTGTTTAAAACAAGGAGTATTGCCGCTGAAGCGTGTAAAAAAGGAAAAGTTTCTATTAATAACATGCCTGTAAAGTCATCACGCGTCATAAAAGCAGGTGACGAAATTGATATACGTGTACCTCCAATTGTGCGCAAATATAAAGTGTTGGATGTAGCAGAAAAAAGAATGGGAGCAAAGCTAACACCTGATTTTGTGAAGGACATTACTCCTCCCGATCAACTTGAAATGTTGGAACTAGCAAAGTTGGCAAGTAATGCTAACCGTGACAGAGGAATGGGACGACCGACGAAGAAAGATCGACGTGATCTGGAGAGATTACAAGAAGGAGACTGGGATATTTAGATAATAGTATGATTGTAGCTCAACAAAAAAAGAAGGAGAATATCATTGAGTATATTCTCTATATGTGGCAGGTAGAAGACTTGATTAGAGCCAATAAGCTGGATATGGAATTAATAGATAAGCATATCATTGCAGGCTATAAGCAAAATGAAGATGTAACCCTCGAAATAAGGGATTGGTGGTCCAACTTATGTGAGATGATGCGTTTGGAGAACAAGGCCGAAAAGGGACATTTACAGATCAATGTTAATACGGTGAATGATGTTAATCGCCTGCATAATTTATTACTTAAGTCGCCAAATGAAATGGCTTACCAGCATCTTTATAATAGTATGGCAGCTAGTATTCAGGAATTTGATAACAAATCAGGAAATTCGCTGGCCAATGATGTTGAAATATGCCTGACAGCTATTTACAGTTCATTTTTGCTGAAACTGAGAAATCAAACGGTTTCTGAGCAAACTGATATGGCGATTAAAACATTCAGTAAATTACTTGGCTTATTAGCTAAAAAGTATCAGGAAGAACAACAAGGTAAACTTCAGCTGTAATGCACCTCGCATGACTTTGTGCCAAACAACCTGTACCTGTTATTGGCTATGTAGTAATAGAGCCTGTTGACCAAGTTTTTGGGAAATTGTTTCAGGACTTTAGAGATGTTTTTGTAAAAGCCTCCGGTTAAAGTAAGTAAACTAAGTGCTGCTTCACCTGCTTCTAAAGCTTCAGTTTCATCAATAAAAAGCAATGCTGTTGGCTTTTCATTGCTAACAAGTTGGAAAGGTAATAAATGAGCTTTCGTGTCAAGGCCTTTTCTCTTTAAGGACTTAACAAGGCTATGGCAAAAGTTACATTGTCCGTCAAAATACACAATAGGGACTATATTTTCCTTGATATCCTGCATATGCAGAATTTATATGGTTTCTGATTCAGAAGCAGGCAGTGCTTCATGGTTTTCACCTTTGATATTATTCGATTCTGTATGATGGTTGGAATGAAGGTAGGCATTGGCATCCGTTACAAAACCTTTATCTGAAAAAATATCAAAAATAAAATCTTTATCACTGTATCCTTTACAGGTTGAGATTAACTTCTTTTTCATATCGAAGAGTTTATTGTTATAGGTTTAAAATTACATCCTATACCCTTATGCTGGTTTTCAATAACATTATCTCTTTGTTAAGAAAACAGGACAAGAATAACAAATGGTCTTCAACAGGTAAACATAACCGGAAGTTAATTGGTTCAGAAATCTAGGGTTTTATAATCACTACATCAGCTCGCCTGTTAATAACTCTGATCGGGCTATTTTTCTTTTTACTCTTTGGTATCAACAAGTCTTCTTCTCCTCTTGGATGAAGATTAAACCTGTTTTTGTCTATACCTAAGTCATCGACGAAATATGACAGCACAGCTTCACACCTTTTTTTACTGATTTCCAGATTCTCTAAAGCGTTGTCCTTACTGTCATTATAGCCATATATATCAACGGTTGAGCCAGGATTCTTTTTCATATACAGGGCAGTGGTAGCCAGTTCAACCTGGTCTTTGGTATCAAGACGACTCGCCTTTGAATCAAAATATACTGATACCATTTGGTTACTGCCATATACTCGCATTGCATGATGTAGTATAGTTACTGTATCAATTTCTATAACTCTTTGGGATTCATATTGACGCAGTTCTTCTTCTAATAGCGCTACTTCGTCTGCCAAAGGATCTTTCCTTGGTCTTTCGAACACATTAAAGCCATAACCGCGGTGTGTCCAGCGGGAGTGACGTTTATCTTTTTTACCGATTTTGTATGCAAGGTGAATATTTGAATACCAATATTTGTCATTATTAGCACC
>NZ_CEXQWX010000246.1:0-6330 GCF_982718395.1 Carboxylicivirga sp. | reverse complement strand
CCCATTGTATTAGTACTTTTGTTAATCTGTTTATAGTCAGATAGTTTCCCTTCTGCAAATATAACCTTTCTTCAGAAATAATGTTCAAATAGCCTTATTTTTATCCATTGAGCAACAACAATTGCTTGATTGTGTGGCTTTTAATATTATTCTAAAATGTAAGCATATTGAAAGTCAACTATCATTCAATATTTATTTCAAATTTTCTTTAATCAATGTAAACTTCGGGTTAGGTACTGTTTAAACTTTTAGCAATGCAACTGCAAACCAATCAGACATCTTAGGCTCCCCAATTTGACCGGTCTAAACTTCGGTACTGAACCGCCTCGGCCACATGGTGTGATTGCACCGAAACACACTCCTCCAAATCTGCAATGGTGCGCGACACTTTTAGTATTCGGTCATATGCCCTGGCCGATAAATCCAGTTTCTCCATAGCTGTTTTTAAAATGTTCATACCGTTCTCGTCTGGTGTAGCGTATTTAGCCAGTTGCCGACTATTCATTTGTGCATTGCAATGCACTTTTTCATTACTATTAAATCTTTTATTCTGTATTTTCCTGGCATTCATCACCCTTTCTCTTACAGATATGCTGTTCTCTGATTGTGGCGCATCGGCCAGCTTATTGAAAGGAACAGGCACCACTTCAATGTGCAAATCAATACGATCGAGTAAAGGACCCGATATTTTACTCAGGTATTTCTGAACAACACCCGGACTGCAAACACATTGTTTCTCGGGATGATTAAAGTAACCACAAGGGCAAGGATTCATTGATGAAACCAGCATAAAACTGGCCGGGTAGTCAATGGTAAAACGCGCCCTTGATATACTGATGCGTCGATCTTCCAATGGTTGGCGCATAACTTCAAGTACAGTCCGTTTAAATTCAGGAAGTTCATCCAGAAATAAAACGCCATTATGTGATAATGAGATTTCTCCGGGTTGTGGAAATGAACCACCTCCAACGAGAGCCACATCACTGATAGTATGGTGAGGCGATCTAAAAGGCCGTTGGGTAATAAGAGCACTTTCGCTACCTGTTTTACCAGCTACCGAATGAATTTTTGTAGTTTCCAGCGCCTCATCCAATGTTAAAGGTGGCAATATACTTGCCAGGCGTTTTGCCAACATGGACTTGCCGGCTCCCGGAGGACCGATCATGATAAGATTATGTCCGCCAGCTGCTGCAATCTCTAAAGAACGCTTTACACTCTCCTGACCTTTTACATCTGAAAAATCAAAATCAACAACCTGAGTTCCTTTCTCAAATTCAACCTTTGTATCAACCGTAACCTGTTCAAATGTTTCTTCATCTTCTAGAAATTGAATCACCTGCCTGATGTTATCAAAGCCATAAATATCAATTCCGTTAACCACAGCTGCTTCCCTCGCATTCTCCTTTGGCAGGATACAACCTTTGAAACCCTCCTCTTTGGAACGAAGTGCGATTGGTAATACTCCCTTAACTGGTTGTAAGCTACCGTCAAGCGATAGTTCTCCCATTATAATATAATCGCCTAATTTATGGTTGACTATTTGCGATGAAGCAGCAAGTATTCCAATTGCTAAAGGTAAATCGTAAGCAGCTCCTTCCTTACGAATATCTGCCGGGGCCATATTAATTACAATCTTATGCCCAGGCCACTTATAACCACAAACCTTTAATGCCGAATCAATACGCTGATGACTTTCCTTAACAGCATTGTCTGGTAAACCAACCAGAAAAAAACGTATGCCTTTTGAAATATTAACTTCTATAGTAATTGTGTATGCGTCGATACCGTTTACAGCGGAACCAAAGGTTTTTACAAGCATATTAAAAAATTTAGCAGAAAGTTAATAAAAATATTTAACAGTATGCCTTAAATAGTGAAGTTTTGTTTTATCCATTAAATGAATAACCACCTCCACAATACTCTGTAATTCCGCTATACACCTCGCTAAAATGATCAAAAGCTGATTGTCCGGTACAATGATTTAATCCCCATTTTTTTATGGTAAAAGGTTTTAAGCCGCGAATGGTATGCTTTATGTTATCAACTGCAGCCCCGTTCAGATGCAAACCTCCGGCCACCATTGAAAAAGTATTATATTGAAGACGGTTGTTGATCGTATGAAGAATATTGACAATACCACTATGGGCACAACCGCATAAAACGAGAGGGGCATATTTTGTTTGTGCCACCAAAATAAGTTCATCTTCAAAGGTATCCTGTATATAATTACTTTTGTTTTTAATTACCAGACGAGGATTGTTTGGTTCATATCCTGTTTGTGTATCCATGTTACAAAGGATGAAAATGTCAGGTCCAAGTTGTGTATCTTCATCAATAAATATAATCCGGTCCTGGTATTGACTTAAATTATCACGCCATGGAATCCCATTCTCTTTGATCATCGCCGTTGATTTCGAAAAACGTTCATTAAAGGCGTTTTGATGTACAATGATTTTAGCCTCAGAGTTAATCTCGCAAAAAGCAGGAATACCACCTGCATGATCATAATGTCCGTGACTTAAAACTACGTAATCAACATCACTAAGATCAATGGCAAGCTTATTGGCATTATGAATAAATTTGTCGGACTGCCCTGTATCAAAGAGTATTTTTAACTGACCTGTCTCCAATAAAAATGATAAACCATGTTCACATTTTAACTGGTTTAGGTTTTGCTTGTTGTCTATTAAAGTAGTTAATCTCATGGTATATTCTTGAGTATACTAAGGTAATAGCTTAGATCATATTTTAATGCGGATGTATCATTCTTTTAATATAATTTCTCAAACATCATGGATCATTGCTTATCGTGTATCTAACAGTGATTCCTTATCTTTACGCTTCTAAATTTTCAGAATGAGCCTTAAAACACTTTATGCCGATATCATATTACCAGTGCCCTTGCCCAGATTATTCACGTATTCTGTTGCAAGTGAATGCGCCGGATCGATTAAAGTGGGTAAAAGAGTGGCCATACCCTTTGGCAAGAAAAAAGTCTATTCAGGCGTTGTGTACCAGTTGCATCACAACAAACCAGAGGAATACGAGACAAAAGACATCATCACTGTACTTGATGATGAAATTGTGGTTAATGCTTATCAGTTGAAGTTTTGGGATTGGCTGGCCAATTATTATCAGTGTACTCTAGGCGAGGTGTATAAAGCAGCTTTACCATCGGGTTTAAAAATGGAGAGTGAAACACGCATTATTTATAATGCCGATTTTGAGGCGGAATCTCCATTAACAGAACGGGAAAATAAAGTATTGGATATTATTGCCGGTAAAAAGGTTTGTTCCATCAATGATGTGAATCAGCTAAGCGGTTTTAAAAATAGCTTACCTGTCATTAAACGCTTGCTGGAATACAGTGCAGTTTTTGTTAACGAACATCTGAAAGAAGGCTATAAAGCCAAGACAAAGAAAGTTATTTCGCTACACCCTCGTTGTCAATCAGAAGAAGCTCTTCAACCCGTATTCGACCAGTTATCAAGGGCTCCCAAACAACAAGAGCTGTTAATGACTCTTTTGTCACAAGTGGGAGGTTTGACAGGTGCAGTTACCAATCAGACGGTTGATAAAGCTGAATTACTTAAAAGCGCGAATGCCAGTCAAGCAGCTTTAAAAGAACTTTGTAATAAAGAGATTTTATTAGAGCAACTGCATACGGTTGACCGGATAGACCTTGATGAAAAGGAAGTTCAGCAAGCGAATGAGTTGAGCGATGTACAACAAAACGCATACAATCAGATTAAGGATAGCTTTGAAACACATAATGTAACCCTTCTACATGGTGTAACATCGGGAGGTAAAACCGAAATTTACATTCACCTGATAGAGGAGCAACTACAGGCCGGTAAACAGGTATTGTATTTATTGCCCGAAATTGCTTTAACAACACAGATTACATCGCGACTTCAGCGGCACTTTGGTAATAAAATGGGTATTTACCACAGTAAGTTTGCTGACGCCGAACGTGTGGAGGTTTGGCAAAATCTTCTGAGGTCGAAAAACTATCAGTTAATTGTTGGTGTACGTTCATCGGTGTTTCTTCCATTTTCGAACCTGGGACTGATTATTGTTGACGAAGAGCATGAAAACACCTACAAGCAGTTTGATCCTGCACCACGTTATCATGCCCGCGATGCAGCCATCGTTCTGGGGAAATTATTTGGCGCCAAAACGCTTTTGGGAACAGCAACCCCTTCAATCGAATCCTATTTTAATGCTCAACAAGGGAAATATGCGTTGGTTGAACTTTCGCAACGCTTTGAGGGAATCGAAATGCCCGAAGTAGTTGCTGTTGACGTACGGGAAGCCAAGCGTAAAAAACAAATGAGCTCCCATTTCACACCACTTTTACTCGAGAAGATTGATGAAGCACTTCTGAAAGGTGAACAAATAATCCTATTTCAAAACCGCAGGGGTTTTAGCCCCTTTATTGAGTGCGGGCAATGTGCCTATGTGGCAAAATGTGTGAATTGCGATGTGAGTATGACTTACCATAAACACCTCAACCAGTTGGTTTGTCATTACTGTAATCACAGTATGCAGTTACCAACAGTTTGTCCTGCATGTCACAGTCCGGCAATTGAAACAAGGGGCTTTGGAACTGAAAAGATTGAGGAAGAAATGAGTTTGCTCTATCCTGACCATAAGGTGGCCCGAATGGATTTGGATACCACTCGTAGTAAATCGGGCTACGATAAACTGATCAAGAAATTTGAAGACGGAGAAATACATATTCTCATTGGCACACAAATGATCTCTAAAGGGCTGGACTTTGATAATGTAAGTGTTGTAGGGATATTAAATGCAGATAATATGCTCAATTATCCTGATTTCAGAGCATTCGAACGAAGCTTTCAGTTAATGACCCAGGTAAGTGGGCGTGCCGGCCGGAAGCATAAAAGAGGATTGGTAGTCCTGCAGACCTCTAATCCGCAGCATCCAGTTATATTAGATGTGATCAATCATAATTTTAGTAATCATTATAAAGGTCAGATTGATGAACGCTCGATGTTTAAATATCCACCTTTTTATCGTCTGATTAACATTACCATTAAGCATAAAGAACAAGGTATCACCAATAAGGCTGCTCAGTTACTGGCAGAGCAACTACGAGCTATCTTTGGGAATAGGGTGTTGGGACCACAGGCTCCGGTTATTAATCGGATACAAAACCTATTCATCAAAAAGATTCTAATCAAAATGGAAAAGAAAGCATCTCCGGGAAAAGTAAAGCACCTGATGCGGGAATGTATTTTTAACCTGCAGGCTCAGCAGGCGTTTCGCTATGTTACCTTCCAAATTGACGTTGATCCGGCTTAGGATTATATCGCATTCTTGAATTCTCACGATTTGGAATTACGACCAATGTAAAGTATTTTGCCATTAAGAATAGCATACTTTACATTAATAGTGAAATAAAATGAATAAAGTCCAACAAGATTTACGAATATTACCAACAAACTTTAAAATAGCGGCTTATCGAATAATGTTTCTGTGTGGTTTGTTTGTAGCTCTGTCGATTTCAAAAATACTAGCAATCGACAAGGAAATTGTTAAAACAATATCAAAATCTGTTTTTCTAATATCCTTACTGTTATTGGCACTCACAAGAGATAAAATCGAAGATGAACTTACATTAAGAATTAGATTAAAGGCTTTTACAGCTTCATTTATATATGGAGTAGGAATTGTAATAATGGAACCTTTTATAAATTTACTTTTCGATGGAAGTTTTTTGTCGGATAAGGGAGTAGCTGAGCTTCTTATAACCATGTTTTTCTTCTATTTTGCAATGATGTTTTTGATGAAAAAGAATAGGTAGTGAGAAACTCAATCAAGATACAAAGAGCAATTAACGATTTAACACAAGAAGCATTAGCAAAAAAAATAGGTGTTTCAAGACAAACAATAAATTCTATTGAGAAGAATAGATATATACCATCTACCGTTCTCGCATTGAAATTATCTAAAGTATTTGACAAAAATGTTAATGAAATATTTGAATTAGAGGAAAATGATTGAAGATAGGTTATAACAATCAATTACATGTTTGGCAGATAGCATTTTATTGAAGATGAGTGTAGTAAATTAGGTATCATGCAAACTTGAAAGTTTCGAGTATTAAAAATGTCAAGCTCACCATTTTAAATACAATGAACTTCATGCTCATCAGATGTCTTTATGAAGCTAATAGATATCAAGGTAACAACACTTAAACAACTTTCGCTTCAATCTGCTGAATCAATACATGGATTACTTTTATATGTATTTCCTGAATTCGATCAGAATAGCCATTGTGAGGTGCACGTATCTCAATATCTG
>NZ_CEXQWX010000245.1:0-6346 GCF_982718395.1 Carboxylicivirga sp. | reverse complement strand
GTGATTCATCGGTATATTTTGCCATGGTGCGTATGGCTCAGGAATGGTCTCTACGCTATCCTTTAGTTGATGGACAAGGAAACTTTGGTTCGGTTGATGGTGATAGTCCGGCAGCAATGCGTTACACCGAAGCGCGATTGAATAAGCTTGCTGAAGAAATGTTGGTGGATATTGAAAAGAACACCGTTGATTTTCAACTCAACTTTGATGACTCGATTCAGGAACCAACAGTATTGCCAACACGTATACCAAACCTGTTAGTTAATGGTGCATCTGGTATTGCAGTAGGAATGGCAACCAATATGCCACCACACAACCTGAAGGATACGATTGATGCGACCATTGCTTATATCGATAATAAAGAAATAGAAATAGATCAGTTAATTGATATTGTCAAAGCACCGGATTTCCCAACTGGCGGTACCATATATGGTTATCAGGGTGTGAAGGATGCTTTCCATACCGGTAAAGGACGAGTAGTAATTCGTGCAAGAACTGATATCGAAATGGAAAGTAATGGACGTGAGAAAATTATTATCACTGAAATTCCTTACCTGGTAAACAAGGCTGAGCTGATTATGAAAATTGCAGACCTTGTTAACGACAAAAAGATTGATGGCATCTCTAACGTAAATGACGAATCGGACCGACATGGTATGCGTATCGTTATTGACCTTAAAAAGGATGCAATAGCTAATGTTGTACTAAACCATCTATATAAGTACACAGCTATGCAAACTTCTTTTGGTGTGAATAATATCGCACTGGTAAATGGTCGTCCTCAATTATTAAACCTGAAAGGTCTGATTAAGTGCTTTGTTGATCACCGTCACGAAGTAGTAACACGTCGTACACAATACGAACTTGATCAGGCTGAGAAGCGTGCCCACATATTGGAAGGCTTAATTATTGCCAGTGATAACATTGACGAAGTGATCAAGATTATCCGCGCGGCACAAACACCAGATGAAGCACGTGAAAATCTGATTAAACGCTTTGAGTTGACTGAAATTCAAGCTCGTGCTATAGTTGAAATGCGCTTACGTCAATTAACCGGACTGGAGCAGGATAAACTACGTGCTGAATATGACGAATTGATGAAAGAAATTGCACATTTGAAAGATATCCTTGCCAATGTGGAACTTCGAATGAGCATCATCAAGGAAGAGCTGGAAGAGGTTAAAGGTAAATATGGCGACGATCGTCGAACTGATATTGTATATAGCTCTGAAGAATTTAATCCTGAAGATTTTTACGCCGATGAAGAAATGATTATTACCATTTCTCATTTAGGCTATATGAAACGTACTCCTCTGGCTGAGTTTAAAACGCAAAACAGAGGAGGAGTAGGGTCAAAAGGGTCAACAACGCGTGATGAAGACTTTATTGAGCACATTTATCCTGCTTCGATGCACAACACAATGTTGTTCTTTACTAAAAAAGGCCGCTGTTTCTGGCTGAAAGTATACGAGATACCAGAAGGAACGAAAAACTCGAAAGGTAGAGCGATACAGAACCTGTTGAATATTGATCCGGATGATACAGTTAAAGCTTTTATCAAAGTTAAGAAGCTGAATGACGAGGATTATATCAATTCGCACTATATAATGATGGGAACCAGAAAAGGTATTGTAAAAAAATCTTTATTAAAAGATTATTCCCGTCCACGTGTGAACGGTGTTAATGCCATTACCATTAAAGAAAATGATGAATTGCTGCAGGCACGATTGACCAATGGAGAATCTGAAATTCTGATGGCTACGCGTTCGGGTAGAGCGATTCGTTTCAACGAAACACAGGCCAGATGCATTGGACGTACAGGTGCCGGAGTGCGAGGGATAACGCTGGCTTCAGAGGCTGACGAGGTGGTTGGCATGGTTTGTGTTAAGGATACAGAGGCCGAAGATATTTTGGTAGTATCAGAAAAAGGATATGGAAAACGTTCGAAGACGGAAGATTACCGGGTGACGAATCGTGGTGGTAAAGGTGTTAAAACCATGAACATCAGCAACAAAACCGGGGAATTGATTACCATCAAGAACGTGACTGATGATAACGATTTAATGATTATTAATCGTTCAGGTATCGCCATTCGTCTGTCTGTTAGCGAGATGCGGGTGATGGGACGTGCCACTCAGGGAGTACGTTTAATCAATTTATCGAAAAAACAGGATGAAATTGCATCTGTGGCAAAGGTAACCTCGGAAGCCGCTATTGAGCAGGAAGCTTTTGAACAGGATGATGATAATGACGATGCGGTAACTGAAAATACAACGGAACAAACTAACGAATGAGGATAAATACTATATTTGCCTCACAAAATCAATCTAAAACTTTTTGAAATGAAAAGATTAGCGCTATTTGCAATTTTAATTTTCAGCATCTCAGCTGTTTTTGCTCAAAAGGGCAAGGTTTCTGCTGCTAATGGGTATTTGGATACCAAAGACCTTGAGGCTGCTAAGAAAGCCATCGACCAGGCACTGGAGCATGAAAAGTCAACTAACTGGCCAAAAACATATATTGTTGCGGCCAAGGTTTATACCGAACTGGCTAAAAGTGGTGAAGATGTTGACGGCATAAAGAAAGCGGTGGAATATTATAAGAAAGCCATCGAATTGGATCAAAAAGGTGATGCCAAAGGAAAAGGTATTGGTAAATATGAAAAGGATATCAAGTTACAGCTGACATTCTTTAAACCAGACCTGACCAATTCAGGTATTGAAGGATTTAATACCGAGGATTTTGGTAAGGCATTGTTTGCCTTCGAAAATGTATTGTATTTTAATGCTTTGCCAATGTTCCAGGCTGATGCTCCGGGCATTGACACAGCAATTGTATACAACTGTGCTTTGGCTGCCTACAATGCAAAAGACTGGCCAAAAGCTGAGCAATTCTTTAACCAGTCAATCGATCTTGGTTATGGAGGCGGTGACGCAGTTCTATTATTAGACCAGGTGTTTGATGCTAATGGTGACAGCGTTAAGGTTGCCGAAAACCTTCAGCGTGGATTCCAGAAATACCCTGAAGATGAGCGTATTTTAACAACTCTGATTCAGTATTACCTGGATGCTCAGCAGAACGATGCAGCGTTGGAATATTTAAATACTGCTATTGAGAAAGATCCTGAGAACCCTTCGTTCTATTATGCGCGAGGCGTATTATATGAAAACATTGATAAAGATAAGGCAATTGAAAACTACGAAAAGTGTCTTGAAATTGATGATGCATTCTTTAATTCTTTGTATAACATTGGTGTAATCTATTACAATAAAGGTGTTGAGCAGCAAAACATTGCTAATGACAAGACTACTACAAAAGAATTCAATGAGGCAATGAAAGTTGCTAATGATTTCTGGGAAAAGTCATTACCTTTTATGGAAAAGGCTCATGAGGTACAACCTGAAGAAGCTGCAGTATTAGAAACTTTAAAGGGTTTATATTACCGATTTGAGCGTATGGATAAATACAATGAGGTAAAAGCTAAATTAGAAGCAATAAACTAAGAAATATGAATTATGGAAGTAGCCGGCATGTTCCGGCTATTTTCAGATATACAAAAATAACATAATATCAAATATAAGACAGGTATATAATAACGCTCTTAGAGAGATATTAAAAACATCCTGATTTTCATAACACTGCAAGCAAAGACAAAAGCTTAGTAGTAATCAACATTCCTGAAGTAGACCAAGAGATTAATTAAAAAAGTTAAAACTCTATCACCCTGATAAAAAACATTATAGAAAAAAGCCAGTAAAATGTTTAACCGCTAATAGTGATTTTCCTGATGTGACGGAGTGCTCACGTTACATTTTTATTAAATTCGCATGTATTTTTAGAAAGAGGTTTTGGACAAACACAGGAAATCACAAATGATTACTCTAATGATAATCTTGAATGCTTTCAATTCAATTGCAGATTATACATTGGAGCTTAGAGCAGGCATTTTATCTCATCGATTTAATAGATATCTTAAGATGCCGTTTATATCACAAATAGATAGTTTAAAGCAGGTATTCTTACGCAAACAGTTATTTATGTGTTGCTATAGCTGTCTGATTAGCGGCTGCAAAAATGTAACTTGAAAAAAGAATAATGCGGTAGGGTAACCTATCCCCTTTTCCGGTGTATAAAAGTCAGGGATCAAACAAAAACCTCATAATTTATTAAACGGTCATGCCATTCAACATTGATTAGGTGGTAATGAATTGGCCATCATGATTAAGCTTAATTGTGAAGCGTTTAATCATTTTTATACAATAGAACAGACTCACACACTGTAACTGAGGAGGCGAAGCTGTGAATGATAGTCAATTGTTTTTAGACAGAAGGCAGTTGTTTAAAAGGATTTCGAGAGAACAGTAATTATCATATTAACAGATTCAAATAGTAATTAAGAAGTTACTCTAATTAACTTCTAAATACTTAAAAACTTTAAGCAACAAACATTAATCCATTCCAACCTATAAATTGTGACAAAAGTATTAATTACCGGAGCTGCAGGCTTCATTGGATTTCATTTATGCCGTTTACTGGCTAAAGGAAATTATAAGATTGTTGGAATTGATTCCGTTAATAACTATTACTCAATCGACCTGAAAAAAACCCGTATCAGGCAATTAGAAAATTTATCCAATATCCGCTTTATCAAAATGGATATATGTGATAAGCCTTCGCTTGACCAACTGTGCCAAACAGAAAAATTTGATGCAATCATAAACCTTGCTGCTCAGGCAGGCGTGCGTTACAGCATTGAACACCCATATAAATATATCGATAGTAACCTTATTGGTTTTATTAATATACTGGAGGTTTGCCGTCATAACCCGGTGAAGCATTTGGTATACGCATCTTCCAGTTCGGTTTATGGTAATAGTCAGAAAATACCTTTTTTGGTGACCGACCGCACCGACGAACCGGTATCATTATATGCAGCCACAAAAAAAGCTAATGAAGCCATGGCTCATAGTTACGCTTCACTTTATAATATTCCGGTAACTGGCCTTCGTTTCTTCACGGTTTATGGTCCATGGGGACGACCCGACATGGCTTATTTCTCCTTTACACGTAAAATTATAAGCGGAGAAGCTATTCAGGTCTTTAATGAGGGCAATCTGGAACGTGATTTTACCTATATTGATGATATTACAGAAGCTATTGAGCGATTGATCGATTTACCTTTTGATACACCGGAAGAAGAGGAAAAACCCTATCGCCTCTTTAATATTGGGAATCATACCCCGGTTAAACTGATGGATTTTATCAATACCCTTGAAAAGCATATCGGCAAAGAAGCCATTAAAGAATTTTTGCCAATGCAAAAAGGTGATGTCTATCAAACCTATGCCGATGTTAGTGACTTGAAGAAGCGTATTGGTTTTAGTCCCCAAACAAGTTTAGATGAAGGCTTGAATAAATTTATTAAGTGGTACAGGGAATATTATTAACTGATATTTATTATTTTAAGAATAACTTATATAGCTTGCAGAGCAAGCAATTTGTAAACCTCAAATTGGTCAAATTATACTAATGTGTTTATCTAAATAAACATGAATTGCATAGCAATTTTTAATTTATGAGAATAAGAGTAAGATCCTTATGATGGAGTTGGTATAATGGATAGTTTCTTTCCCAATGCAGATTTCTTTGTTGAGTTTGAGTGTTTCGATTGTCATATCGAGAAGCTAAAACGCAACAATACGCCTTTGGATTTTGTATCGGTATGCTCGCCCAACTACCTACACGATTCACATATCCGCTTTGTTTTACGCCGTGACGCCAATGTGATTTGTGAAAAACCAATCGTATTAAATCCCTGGAATATTGATGCACTAGAAGATATAGAAAAAAAAGGGAATATCTACACTATTTTACAGTTGCGTCATCATCCAAGCATTATTGCACTTAAAAAGAAGGTAGAAGAAGGTGATCCCAACAAAATTTACGACATCGACCTCTCCTACCTCACATCTCGTGGTCACTGGTACTCCATGAATGGTGAAGAAATTGAATTCAGCGGTAGTTTTACTGATCTACATTCGGTTAGTTACCAGCATGTATTAGTTGGCACCTGTTACCGCATTGGCGATACACGCCAGGCCATTGAAATAGTGCACGATATACGCGATAAAGAAGCTGTTGCCTGATTTGGTGATTATCACCCACTGGCGAAAGGTGAGTTGGCAGAGCATCCGTTTGGCAAGGGCTAAACCGCTTCGCTAATAGACAATACAAAAGGGCTGCAAGCCTTTTACATCGCAACAAGGGGCGATGCTCCTTGTAATTGATATCAAATAATTCACAGGCTGAAACTAAAGCTTAAAATATCAGGCTTTCAGCTTAAATT
>NZ_CEXQWX010000244.1:0-6351 GCF_982718395.1 Carboxylicivirga sp. | reverse complement strand
ATTGAAAATTCAAGCCTTTATTTGCAAAAATAGAAAAGCGTTTACGGATCGTATCTTTATCACAATTATGCAAATAAAGATACGATCCATAAAACAAAAAAGCCGCAATTTGCGGCTTTTAATCTATCTAATTACTCTATCTGAGTTACTTGGTATACACTCGATTTTCCTGTTCGGCAACGCGAATAAAAGTCGTTCGTTTAGTTAGCTCCTTTAACTGCGAAGCTCCCACATAAGTACAGGTACTACGCACACCACCTAATATATCCTGAACAGTTGCCTCTACCGGACCTCGATATTCAACCTCTACCGTTTTACCTTCACTGGCACGGTATTCGGCCACACCACCGGCATGCTTATCCATGGCTGTTGCTGAGCTCATACCATAGAATTGCTTGTATTTCTTGCCATCTTTTTCAATCACCTGACCACCACTTTCGTCGTGTCCGGCTAGCATACCACCCAACATTACAAAGTCGGCACCGGCACCAAATGCTTTAGACACATCACCCGGGATGGCACAACCGCCATCGCTTATGATTTGTCCGCCTAGCCCATGAGCTGCATCAGCACATTCAATAATTGCTGAAAGCTGAGGATAACCCACGCCAGTTTTAACACGTGTTGTACATACCGAACCAGGGCCAATACCCACTTTAATAATATCGGCACCGGCCAGTAGCAATTCTTCCACCATTTCACCGGTCACCACATTACCCGCCATAATTACTTTATCAGGGAAAAGTGAACGGGCCTTTTTTACAAAGGACACAAAATGCTCCGAGTAACCATTGGCTACATCAATGCAAATAAATTTAAGGTGTGGATTAGCTTTGAAGATAGCTTCAACTTTTTCCAGGTCTTTCTCACCTGTACCTGTACTAACGGCTATATAGTTTTCAATTCCTTCAGGAGCATTATTAACAAATGAGTTCCACTTTTCGAGCGTATAATGCTTATGAATTGCTGTAAACATTTCTTTTTCGGCCAACTTTTCAGCCATCTCAAAAGTTCCTACTGTATCCATGTTCGCAGCCATAATTGGTACACCTGTCCATTCTATGCTGGTATGCATAAATTTGAATGTACGTTGCAGGTTAACTTGCGAGCGACTTTTTAATGTCGAACGTTTAGGTCTGAACATGACGTCTTTGAATCCCAACTTAATGTCGTATTCTAATCTCATTTTACATCTCTTTTTTGATTACAGACAAAGATATAGGAATATTACAAATAATAGCAAATGAATATTTTGAATCAGGGAAATAGTTTGTAATACAGCATTCGATTCAGAAACCACAAATTACACAGATTAACGCGAATTGTTTTTCTTCGAAAAACTGAGGTTCATAAAATGTTGATAATCTGTGGTTCGGATAGCAGAATAATCAAGATTAATATAGCGTCATAAGTACCAAATTTAAATCATGTAAATAGTCTTGATTCTTATGTCTAATGTCTTGATACTTCTCTAATTACCCAAATTACTGCCTTAACCATCAATATCTTTAAGTATTTTTTCCACTTCTTCTTCAGTCTTGTAAAGTTTGTCTTTGCATGTTTTAAGAAGTGTACTAACTCTTTTTACCTTGGCAGATAAATCATCAACATCCAGTTCTTCGTTTTCTATCTGTTGCAGGATCTCTTCTATTTCGCTAACGGCATCGTTGTAGGTAAGTTTCTTTTTTGTCATGATGATGTTTCCTTAGATTTTAATGATGGAAGGGTAAAATAAAAGGTACTTCCTTTTTCAAGCTCACTCTCAGCCCAGATAGTTCCCTTGTTAATCTCTACAAATTCCTTACACAGTACCAGTCCTAATCCCGTTCCCTTTTCGTTCAATGTACCCCTGGTACTAAATGCAGAATCTACCATAAACAGTTTCTCCAGATTTTCCTGACGGATACCCACACCGGAGTCAGCTACCGATATTTCAATCATGTCATTTTTACAACTGGCATTCACATAGATAACACTCCCGACACGCGAGAACTTAATGGCATTGCTAATCAGGTTTCGAAGGATTGTATTATATAGGTTTTCATCGGCCCAGGCTACTAGGTTAGGTTCAATCTTTGGGCTGATAACAATATCTTTTTCTTCGGCGTTCAATCGAAGGAGTGAGACAATGTTATGTGTTTGGATAGAAATATCCAGTTGCGTCGGTTTGTATTCTGTGGTTCCAATTTGTGTGCGCGACCATTGTAAAAGGTTCTCAACCAAACCCAATAAACGCTTCGTTGAATTATGAATGATTTGCGAATACTCAATAACCTCCTTGGTGTTTTTCGATTCAGCATTGAGCGTAAGCATTTCAGCAAAACCCATTAACGAGCTAAAGGGGCTTTTCAGATCGTGTGCAATGATAGAAAAGAATTTGTCCTTCGTCGCATTTAGCTGCTTAAGTTCATTGTTTTTAATTTTTAGTAGACGTTCAGTTCTGCGACGCATCCTGTAATTCAGTATCAGAATTAAAAAAGCAAGTAGCAAACTAACCGCTACTATTAAGTAAACAGTTCTGCTGTTGCGTAATATTTTTAAGCTTTCCGATTTATCGAGATTATCCTGCTCAAGAATGGAGATTTGCTGCTCTTTGTTTAGTAGCTTATAAACGGCTTCCATCCGGGCGCTGTTCAACAGGGCCTTTTCATCGGTCAATTCTTCCTTTAACTCCACATAGCGGTTTTTGAAGTTTAAGGCTTCTTTATAGTCTCCCTGATCCTTGTGCCAGTCAGAAAGACTATTATACGTTTGACCCAGCATAACTTTCTCATCCAGCGATTCTGCAATTTCCGAAGCATCAACCAGGTATTTATACGACTGTTCAAAGCGCTTGTTGATCAATAAGGTTTGACCAAGATGAAGGTATGTTTCAGCTTTCAGCGAAGGATCATTAAAACTGAGCATTAGCTTTAATACCTTCTCATAATAACTGATTGCTTTGCTATATTGCTTACCCGACTGGTGTGCCCGGCCGATATTCAGGTACGACATCGCAATATTAGTCGTATCACCGTCGCGTCGTGAAAGATCCAGTGACGTTTGGTAATTATCGATGGCCTCCAGTATTTTCCCCGTTTCGAGATAAATTTCACCAATGTTGTTATAGCAAGCAGCAATGCCTTCTTCATCACCCAACTCGGTGTATATCTTTAACGCTTCCTGATAGTTGATCAGTGCAGTGTTGTTTCGTTTGAGTGAAACATTAATATTACCAATATTGACAATGAGGATAGCCCTGTTTTTTAAATCATTTTCCAGCAGGTTAAGCTCTAGCGCTCTTTCAAGGCAATCCAAGGCTTCACTGTACTGCGCAAGGATATTTAATACAACGCCTTTATTGGTTAATGCTTTTCTGATTAAAGTTGTATTGGCGGTTTCTTCTCCGATTTTTAGTACTTGTTCGAATTTAACCAGGGCCTGTTCGTATTCTCTCAGGTACCAATACATGGCACCTAAGCTATTGTAAGCATTACCTAATTTATCATACTCGTTGTGTTTTGTATAAATGGTAATTGCTTTTTCGAAATGGTTGATCGCTTTTTTGTACTGACCATTGTCACTTTCAATCCAACCTAGGTAATTCTCAATCAAACCTATTTCCTTCTTATTACTATTGTTCTTATCGAAACTTAAAGCTTTATCGAAAAATTCCTGTGCCAGTTTAACTGCTTCAGCATCATATAACACAACTCCACCTTTTTGGTAGATGTTGAATTTTAGCTGTTTGTCATTTTCTGAAGATAATAATTGAACAGCTTCACGGCACAAATCTATTTTCTCAGTTTTTGAATTGGATGACTCTGCTTTTATAACAAGTTGGTAAGCTTTGTGGTCGATCCATTGCCTGTTACCTTGGCCAGAAACCCCATAAGTAACACTAAGCAGAAGACATAGGATGGCCCACGAAGTGTAATTTTTTTTTGTAGATAGTTTGGTTATCATCAGAATGCTTTAAGGCATTTAAAATTGACCACAAAATAAAAAAAGAGCCTTAATAAACCGTTACTTTTCAGGGCTTATTTTTTCAACACGGCTAAGAATTTTTCCATCCTTGGTCTGTGTTAATAACAAATTACCAATCTTGATGGTTGACAGATCTTTTACAAGGGTTTCCTCGTGGTATGTTAATGAGTAACCTCGCTCTATTACCTTTTTAGGATCGCTTAGTTCAACGGTTCTGTCCAGAAGTTTTAATTTTTGCCTTTGGTTTTTAAAGAATCCACTTAACTCCAGCTTTAAACGAGTGGCTAAAAATTCATTTTTTTGTCGGGCACTTCTTGTATGTTTCTTTGTCAGGTAATGTACCGACTCTTTAACATGGGAGTAATAAGCATTCTGTTTGTCGAAATAGTTGCGTGTAGCAAACTGAAGACGCTGAGCTGCTTCTACCTGGTATTGTTTTTTATTAGCCAGTGCCTTATTAACTAATGGTTGAAAGCGGTATGCAGCCAGTTCAATCTTGTGTCTTTCATCGCTGATCACCTGCTGTGTTAATGAACTAAAATGATCCTTCAGATCTAGCAGGTACGATTCGAAACGATTGATGCGTTCGATAATAAACTCAGCAACGGCTGTTGGTGTTTTTAACTTTGTATGTGCAACCATATCAGCTACCGACTCATCACGTTCGTGACCAATGCCAGTTAGTACAGGTAGAGGAAATTGGGCAATATTCATGGCCAGCATGTAGTTATCGAAACACATCAGGTCGGCCGAAGAACCACCGCCTCGAATGATTACAACTGCATCAAACACATTTTCATGTTGATAGATGCGATCCAGTGCTTGTATGATGGACTCTTCTGCTTCATCGCCTTGCATAATGGCCGGAAACAGTTTGTGATAGATTCTATATTCGTTGCTGTTTTTTTCCAGCTGATTAATGAAATCTTCATAACCGGCAGCAGTAGGCGAGGAGATGATGGCTAATGTTTGAGGCACCTCTGCCAACTCTACTTCTTTATTCATATCAATGACACCATCCTCTTCAAGTTGTTTGATGGTTTCCATCTTTCGTCTGGCAATATCACCCAGCGTAAAAGTTGGATCAATATCTTTGATATTTAAACTATAACCGAAAACCTCCTGAAACTCCACACTCACTTTCAACAGTACTTTCAAGCCGGAACTTAATGTTTGCTTGGTGGTTGTTTCAAAATAGGGTTTAAGCATTCGGTAAGTGAATGCCCAAATAGTTCCCCTGGCCTTGGCTTTTATCTGGTCCGATTGATCATCTTTCTCAATGAGTTCAAGATAACAATGCCCGCTTCTGACAGTTCTGATTTCACTAATCTCTGCCACCACCCAATAAGAACCAGGAAAGGCATCATTTATATGCTCCTTTATATTTTGGTTGAGTTCAAATAAACTTATGTGATCTTTGGGCATGCTTTAATGACTTTTAATCACTTTAACATGTTGTTTCGAGTGATTGTTTTCAATCGTAATAATATAGATGCCTTTTGAGAAATGGGCAATGTCATTAATCGTTACTTGTTTAACTCTATTATGTACTTTTTTGTACTTAAGATTACCTAATAGATCAACAATGGATATGCTAATATCTTGTTCTTTTTCACTGGATACGATGAGATAGTTCCGGAATGGATTTGGACTCACTTTCCAGTTGTCTTGAGTTGTTACCAAATGCGGAACATCAACACTTATAGCATTTTGAAAGTCAGGAATACCGTACCCAATTTCATTATCAGGAGTGTTTTTTTGGTGGGAACTGTCTATAATCAACTGTCGGATTTCATCGGCATTTTTATCGGGTAAAGCTTGCCACAAACAGGCGGCCAGACCGCTGATTACGGGAGCAGAAAAGGATGTTCCGTTTCCCTGACTGATGCCACCAGCATTATTTTGAACAGATACGGCCACTCCCAAGGCACTTATTTCTGGTTTTATTCGTCCGTCATAAGTAGGACCAAAAGATGAAAAACCAGCCTTGGTACTATCAGAAACAACAGCTCCAACGGCAAGACATTTTTTTGCATCAGCTGGTGCTCCAATATAATACCAGCTGCCATTACCTTCATTGCCGGCGCTGGTGATTATTAGCATGCCCCGGTCCGAAGCCATGTCCGAAGCCCGTGATATGCGCGATGTCGCATTCATATCAGAATAACTGTAACTTACTGATGGGGCATCAAACTCGTAGTATCCAAGTGATGTATTAATAATATCGACACCTGCACTATCGGCGAATTCAGCAGCGCAGATCCAATAGTCGGGCTCAATGGGATGTTCTGAGAAAACATCTTCTGTTCTAAGCAGCCAAAATGAAGCATCTGGTGCTGTTCCAACAAATTCTGTTTCATCCTTTCCACCCATAATGGAAAGTAC
>NZ_CEXQWX010000243.1:0-6383 GCF_982718395.1 Carboxylicivirga sp. | reverse complement strand
TAAAATTATAACGTTTGTATTGGCTGTTATCACGATAACCATCTGTTGATAACTGGTTGGCAGAAATAAATGTACTTCCTTTACTATGTCTTAAAGTGGTGCTTAATTGATTTGAGAATGTAGCGTAGCTTCCAGCTTCGCTTTGGAATTTAAATTGTTGTTTATTAGAAACAGGCGTCCATGGATTAATCAAAATAACGCCACCTAGTCCGGCACCATAAAGAGCTGAAGAAGGACCTTTAAGCACTTGTACCGAATAAATGTCATTAAAACCAATATCTTCAATTGAGGTGACTCCATCGCCATCGGTTAAAGGAATCTCACCCCAATACGCTTTAATGCGGTTACTATTATATGGTGTACGCGATCCGATACCACGAATCGTGATGCGATTAGTACTTAAAGTACCTTGTTGCATCATCACACCTGGTAAGCTATTTAGTTGTTGCACCAACTGATAAGAATTACCAGCATTAAGTTGCATGGAGTCGATCGATGAAATACTTCCCGGCCAGCTTTTAAGAGATACAATATTAACCGGGGCATTAATGGTTACTTCATTGAGTATAACATTGTGATTTTTCACCGTGTCTTTACCCCATTCGTTTAGTGTTTGAGAAACACTAACAATGCTTATCAACCACAAACTGCAACATAAGATTAGCCTCATTGGGTTTGGTTATAAAGGAACAATCTTGAGTATTTTGCCGGGATTTTCGATTGCTACGTATATGTATCCATCCGGACTCATTTCCACATTGCGTACGCGTCCGATTTTTTCCATTAGCCTCTCTTCATGTATAACCTTTTCACCATCCAGAACTACACGATGCAAATACTTAAAGCTCAGGGAGCCTGTAAGTATGTTATTTTTCCAATTAGGATAGCGATCACCTTTTACAAAAGTCATCCCGCAAGGAGCAATGCTTGGGACCCAATAGTGAAGAGGCTGTTCCATACCCGCTTTTGCAGTATCGTTGGTGAATGTTGTTCCGTCATAATTTATGCCAAATGAGATAACAGGCCAGCCGTAATTTTTACCAGCTCCAATGATATTAATTTCATCGCCACCTTTGGGACCATGCTCATCAGTCCAGATTTGACCTGTTTCGGGATGCATGCAAACGCCTTGTGGATTGCGGTGCCCATACGAATATATACTTGGGCTGGCATTTTCCTCACCAACAAAAGGATTGTCTTCAGGAATCCGACCATCATCATAAATGCGATGAATTTTTCCACAATCGTTATCTAAAGATTGTGGGTTTCGATCACGATTACCCCGGTCGCCAACTGAGAAATAAAGATACCCTTCATTGTCAAACTCAAGTTTGCAACCAAAATGATACCAATTACCGGTTTCTGGCATTGCTTTAAAGATAACTTCATTGTCAATCAGTTCTTCACCATTTAAACGGGCACGCATAATAGTTGTATTGCCAATTGAGTTATTGTTAATATTTGGGGAAGAATAGGCTATGTATATCCATCCATTTTGGTTGTATTGAGGATGTAATTCCAGATCGAGTAATCCTCCCTGACCTTTGGCAAGAACCTTTGGCGAGTTATCAACTTTCACAGGCTTTTCACCAGGGGTGACAATCAATAAATCACCTTCTCGTTCAGAGATCAACAGACGACCATCCGGTAAGAATTCCAAACCCCATGGAATATCAAGATCATCAACTATTACATCAGCTCTAAATGTTTGAACTTCACTTTCATATATATCGCCATCCCCGTAAGGGGGAGGAATATCGTCTTTCTTCTGTTCTGATAATTCAATAATGTAATCCGCAAGTGCATCAATTTCTTGTTCACTCAGGCCATCACTGAATGCCGGCATACCAAAAGAGACTCGTCCATGTTTTATGCTATTGACAATCTCTTCTTTGGTGTCCCCAAATAGCCATTTTCTTTCGACGAAAGAGGATTTATTATCGTTATGGCAACTGATGCAATAGTCGTTGTATAGTTGCACTATTTCTTCATTGGGTAAATCTTTAGCTTTATTATCGGAGCAGCTCTCAGCAGATAAACAAAGATAGATGGCTGAAAAAATTAGAAAAGCAGGCTTTTTCATAATCGCAGAGTTGGTGTCATACAACTATAGTAACAACGAATTAATGTTTTTGTTATAGAGGCACACTATGATTCTCACTTATTTTCTTTTTGTGCAACAGGTAGATAAGCTTATTTTTGCTCAAAATTTGGTTTTAGTGAAACGAGCTGTGAGAAAAGCTTCTCACACAGGAGTATAGCTAAATTGCGGGTTACCTATGGTAATTGAAAACGAATTTTAGACATATGAAACGAACAAGTAACTTTTAATCTTAAAAATTACACGCAGGGTAATGATTAAAATTTCTTGAGAGTTCCATGTGACAACTGAAAGTAAATTATAAACACATGAAAATAGCAATGATCGGAACGGGAGGCGTAGGCGCATACTTTGGAGCAAAGTTGGCACAAGCTGGTAATAATGTAACTTTTGTCGCTCGTGGCAAGCATTTAAAAGCGATACTGAATAATGGGCTAAAAGTTAAAAGTATTCTGGGCGATATGCACATTGCCAATGCAAAAGCTACAGATAGAATTACTGATATACAAAATGCTGACCTGGTTATTACTGCTGTTAAGGCATGGCAAATAAAGGAGGTGCGAACACAGATTCAACAAATTATTCATCAGGACAGTATTGTATTACCTTTACAAAATGGGGTGTTGGCCGCAGAGGAATTAAGCGAAGTGATTAACCCGAAGAACATAATGGGTGGTTTGTGCCGTATTATCAGCAAAATAGAATCACCTGGTGTCATCAATCATTTTGGAGTCAAACCGGAAATTGTATTTGGTGAACTAGATAAACAGGACACGATTCGAATGAAGGAACTCGCTAATCTGTTTGAAAATGCTGGAATTGCATACAAGGCTTCTCATGACATTGAAGCGGATGTTTGGAAGAAGTTTATATCTATTTGTGTCAGTGCTTTATTAGCTGTAACTAAAACCACTTATGGTGAGATGTGCGAATTGAAAGGAACTCACCATATGATGATCGACCTATTAAAAGAGATATATGAGGTTTCGCAAAAAGCGGATGTGAATATTAAACCAGATTTTATTGATAAAACGGTCGCTTTTATCCAATCATTCCCTTATGATTCCACATCGTCGTTGACTCGTGATGTATTGGAAGGTAAACCATCGGAGATTGATTATCAAAATGGAACTGTGGTGAGACTGGCTGAGAAGTATGGGGTAGAGGTACCTGTTAATCGCTTTATATACAATTGTATACTTCCCATGGAGTTAAAAGCACGAGGTGAATTTAATAGCAATCGCTAAATATAGAGTATGTCTAATCGGCATAATATTGCATTATGCATTTTGTGTTAGCTTCATAGCCGCAGCCTGATCCAGTAACCATTCTGTTTTGTGAATATCGACCAGGCATGCCGGATATTGTTTGTAATTACCTTTGTGATTGATGATTTCGTCCACTTTTTCTGCTTTATTGTCTCCGGTAACCAAGAAGAAGATTTGCCGACTATTATTAATTACTTTACCTGTTAAGCTAACACGATATTGGCCACTTTCGGGATGCTGAGCTAATTCACAGATGTTATTGCTTTCCCACAGATCAATTTGATGGGGGAATATCGAGGCAGTGTGGCCATCATCTCCCATACCCAAAAGCATAATGTCAAATTGAGGTAATCCATTATTATAAGGAACATTCTCCTCAATGGTTGAAATATAATCTGCTACAGCTTCGTCGGGATGCAACTCACCTTTGACTCTGAAAATGTTAATTGCTCTTGTTTTAACATGATCAAACAAATGCTCACGTGTCATGCCAAAGTTGCTTTCCGGATGTTCGGGTGCTACACATCGTTCGTCACCCCAAAAAAAACGAATCTTCGTCCAGTCAATTGATTTAGCGTAATCTTTAACTAGCACGTCAAATATGGCTCTGGGAGTACTGCCGCCTGAAAGAGCAATAGTTAAATCAGGTTTTTGCTTTGTAGCCTGAAGCAAGTATTCACCAAAGTAGTGAGACAGTTTTTGTTTGTTGTCAAATATGTGATGCATAACAATTAGTTTTTAGTCAGTAAATGGTAGTCAGTAGTGTTTGACTTTCTACCGACTACTGTCTTTTTACTATTTTCTAAATCATAATTCACAATAATTACCATCATTAGCCAGATTTTTACATGGGTAGCGCCATGTTATATCATCTTCTTCAATTAAATCGTCAGAAACATCAGGTCCCCATGTGCCGGCAGGATAACCATGTACAGGAATGCTGTCGTTTTTCCAGGCATTTAATATTGAATCTACAAATTTCCACGCTGCTTCAACCGCATCGCCGCGATGATAAAGTGTGCTGTCACCCATCATGCAATCCAGCAATAAGCGTTCGTAAGCACTTGGTAAATAAGTGTCCGACAGGTCGCTGTAATGAAAATCCATATTGACATTTTGCACTTTAAAACCAGCTCCCGGCACTTTCATTCCAAACTTCATCAACACCCCTTCATCCGGTTGAATGCGAATCACCAGTTGATTGTAATTTTTACAAATCGATTCGTCATCAGCAAATAAATGGTGTGGAGTGGCCTTAAAATGGATCACAATTTCGGTTACCCGGGTTGGTAACATTTTACCACTTCGGATATAAAAAGGTACACCTGCCCAGCGCCAGTTGTCAATAAATAATTTAATGGCCGCAAAAGTTTCAGTTCGGGAATCAGGTGCCACGCCTGTTTCTTCTCGATAACCTTTAACTGGTTCTCCCTTAATGTGTGAGGCTGTATATTGTCCGCGAATGACATATTTGGCCACTTCATCTTCTTTTATCGGGCGTAAGGAATGAAACACCTTTGCAATTTCGTTTCGAATATTTGTTGAATCAATCAACGCAGGCGGTTCCATAGCTACTAAACCAACCAGTAAGAGCAGATGATTCTGAATCATATCACGCATGGCTCCAGAACCCTCGTAATAGCCACCACGATTGCCGACGCCAATGTTCTCGACACCAGTAACTTCAACATGGTGAATGTAGTTGCGATTCCACAATGGCTCGAAAATACCATTGGAGAAGCGTGTTACCAATAGATTTTGAACGGTTTCCTTACCAAGATAATGGTCGATGCGATATATCTGATCTTCCTTAAAAAACTTAAGCAGTCCTTTGTTAAGCTTCTGAGCAGTTTCTAAATCGTAACCAAATGGTTTTTCAACAATCAGGCGTTTAAAACCAACTGATTCTTCACTTAATCCTTGCTTAGCCAATTGCTCAGGAATTATTTCATACATATTGGGAGGTGTCGCCATGTAATAAATGAAGTTATTATCGGTTTCACACTCTTCATCCAATTCTCTTAATTTTCCTTTCAGCAAACAATACTCATCAGGATCCTTGGTGTCAAACGAGAAATAGTGAAGTTTCTCTAAATACTGATTGAGTTTTTCTTCACTATTGGGTTTGTTTAATGCAAACTGTACAATTCCATCTTTCATCTTCTGGCGGAAAGCAGTATTGCTCAAATCTGTTCGTCCCAGTCCCAAAATGGCAAAGTTTTCAGGTAGTAAATCCTGATCGAAAAGATCGAAGACCGCTGGTACCAGTTTACGATAGGTTAGATCGCCAGATGCACCAAAAATGACAAGTATGTGGTTTTTAGGTTGATTCATATTTTGCTATATTTTTCACATTCAAATAGCCGGCAAGATAGTGAAGCGGCATACAAAATAACAAGTGCTGAGACCTTATTGTTTGCAGGTATTGGGAAAGTCATTAACTTTCAATTTGAATTAATGAAGAATATTGATTTGGGAATAGTTGTTAAAGATAAACTGAAAGGGCACTTATTTAAGGTATCTCAATTTAAAGAGTTGATTAAACGGACCAAACCTCATAAGCACGATAAGTATTATGAGCTGGTTTTTTTGTTTGCAGGTGAAGGTTTTCACTCAATTGAATCGGAGCGTTTTATGGTTACAACGCCTGAATGCTATTTTTTAAAACCAGGTCAACTACATTTTTGGCAATTTACAGCTATTCCAAAGGGATTTGTTTTGTTATTTAAAGAAGAGGTTTTTGATCAAATTCATGATAATAGCTTGTTGAAGTTGTTAAAACAGCTAATTGGGCAAGAGAGAGTAGAAATGCCATCTGTCGACTTTTATCGTACTCTTTTGGAATTGATGGATCATGAATTTAAGCAAGGCACTTCACAGGAAGTATTGAATGGTTTGCTGATTGCTCTTTTTGCAAAACTGGTAGAAGATACCCAGTTACACCAACCAAATCCCCAACCATCAGGATTGTTCGAACGCTTTAATCAATTGCTGGCACATGAAGTGCCCCGGCT
>NZ_CEXQWX010000242.1:0-6398 GCF_982718395.1 Carboxylicivirga sp. | reverse complement strand
AATACTTCAACAATTGACGCAACCTGCCGATCATCCGGTTGATATTTACCACCCAGAGGGCGAATACCTGAAAGGACTGGTTGTTTATGTAGAATAATAATAAAATAAGCACTTTGGAATTTAAAGAATTTGGATTTTCGGATGAGTTAATGGATGGCCTCAATGCTATGCGCTTTGAAAAGGCTACACCTGTTCAAGAAAAAACTATTCCGGTTATAAAAGAAGATAAAGACCTGATTGCATGCGCTCAGACAGGAACAGGTAAGACTGCTGCTTACCTTTTGCCTGTTCTTGATAAGTTAGTCAGAAACGGTCATAACAAAATCAATACACTAATTCTTGTTCCAACGCGTGAGCTGGCCATCCAGATAGACCAACAAATGGAAGGTTTTGGTTATTTCCTCGATGTTTCATCCACCGCTATTTATGGCGGTAATGATTCAGGAGAATGGAACCGCCAGAAAAACGCATTAACGACCGGTGCTGATATTGTGATTGCCACACCTGGTCGATTGATTCAACACCTGACAATGGGTTACGTTAATATGAGTACCCTGCAACATCTTATCCTCGATGAAGCAGATCGTATGCTTGATATGGGATTTTTCGATGATATTATGCAAGTAGTAAAATATCTGCCAAAAGAACGCCAAACACTGATGTTTTCGGCAACCATGCCACCAAAAATCAGAGAACTTGCTAAAAATATTTTAATCGAGCCCGAAGAAGTCAACATATCTATAAGTAAACCTGCAGAAGGTATTCTTCAGGCAGCTTATATGGCATATGACACACAAAAAATTCCGCTACTCAATTCGCTATTAAAAGATAAGGATTTACCCAGCATTATCATTTTCTCTTCCACTAAGCAAAAGGTTAAAGAGATAGCCCGTTCGCTGCACAACAATGGTTTTAACAGCAAAGCCATAAGTTCGGATCTGGAACAGGCTGAACGCGAAAATGTATTACGTGACTTTAAAAACCGGAATATCCAGATACTGGTTGCAACCGATATCATAGCAAGAGGAATTGATATTGAAAAAATTGATCTGGTTATTAATTTTGATGTTCCCCGCGATGCTGAAGACTATGTACACCGTGTTGGACGAACAGCCAGAGCGCAAACACAAGGTGTTGCCATCACTTTAATTAATGATAAGGAAGTTCTTGAGTTCCATAAGATCGAACGCCTGATTGAGAAAGATATCTATAAAATTCCACTCAATCCTGAACTTGGCGAAGCTCCAGAATATAACCCAGAGAGCCTTTTGAAAGGAAGAAAAAGAAAAGGTGGTTCTAAAAAAGGCGGCTCGAAGAAACGTAAGCCTCAGAACAAAAAGCCTTCTTCAAAAAAATAAGTTTTTACAAGACATCGTTCTGTTGAATAATCACATCTGTGATAAAAGTTAAGTCACAATACCAAATGCATTCAGGAATGGTTGATGTTTTTGGTATCATTCAATTCTAACATATGCAGTTAACTCAACTAATATCCAAAGAACTCAACCTACCTCTAAAAAGCGTTGAAAATACTGTTTCCTTGCTTGACGAAGGAGCAACAATTCCATTTATCAGCCGCTATCGAAAAGAAATGACCGGCAGCCTTGATGAACTTCAGGTTGGTGACATCAAAGAAAGATATGACAAGTTACAGGAGCTTGAAAAGCGCAAAGAAACCATCCTTAAATCGATTGATGAACAAGGTAAATTAACGCCTGAACTGGAGGCAAAAATTAAAAATACATACAATTCCACCGAGTTGGAGGATATATACCTTCCTTATAAACCCAAGCGCAAAACAAGAGCGGTAAAAGCACGCGAAAAAGGTTTGGAACCGCTTGCCAAAATTATGATGAAGCAATATGAACGGGACATCGAAAGCAGAGCCTCCTCATTCATCAATGATGATGTTGCAGATGTGGACGAAGCATTACAAGGCGCTCGTGATATTATTGCCGAATGGATTAATGAACACCAGGTTGGCAGGGAAATTATCCGTTCTGTATATGAAAAAGAAGCTGTCATCACATCAAGAGTTGTTAAAGGCAAGGAAGAGGAAGGAATAAAGTACAAAGATTACTTCGATTGGAGCGAACCTCTGAAGAAATGTCCATCACACCGTTTTATGGCCATGCGACGTGGCGAGAAAGAAGGTTTCTTAAAACTATCTGTAGCACCTGATGCAGAAACGTGCATTCACCGTTTAGATCGTTTTTTTGTAAAAGGTAACACCAGTGCCTCCGATCAGGTTGCGGATGCTGTTGCTGATGCTTATAAACGATTGCTGGCTCCTTCAATAGAAACAGAATACACTAAACTATTTACAGATAAATCAGACACAGAGGCAATCCGTGTTTTTACAGAGAATTTAAGACAATTGTTATTAGCTTCTCCCTTAGGACAAAAGCGGGTACTGGCATTAGATCCCGGATATCGAACCGGTTGTAAAATAGTTTGTCTTGATGCACAGGGAAATCTTTTGGAGAACAATACTATATATCCTCATGCACCTCAGAATGAATATCAAAAATCGGCTGGTCTTATTACATCCCTGGTCAATAAACATCAGATTGAAGCAATCGCCATCGGGAATGGTACAGCATCAAGGGAAACAGAAGCCTTTGCCAAAGGGCTTCATTTTAAACAGAAGGTTCAGATTTTTGTGGTAAGTGAAGATGGTGCTTCAGTTTATTCTGCAGGTAAAGTGGCTCGCGAAGAATTTCCTGATTATGACGTTACTGTACGTGGAGCCGTATCCATTGGTCGTCGTTTGATGGACCCATTAGCCGAACTGGTAAAAATCGATCCCAAATCAATTGGTGTGGGTCAGTATCAGCACGATGTTGATCAGACACAACTAAAGAAATCGCTTGACACAACGGTTGAATCGTGTGTTAACTCGGTAGGCGTCAACCTGAATACGGCTAGCAAGCACTTGCTAACCTATGTCTCTGGCCTTGGACCTCAACTAGCTCAGAATATCGTAGATTATCGTAGTGAAAACGGACCTTTTGATTCGCGGGATAAACTCAAAAAAGTGCCTCGCTTAGGAGCAAAAGCCTTTGAACAGGCTGCTGGTTTCTTGCGGATTCGTGATGCCAAAAATTCTCTGGATAATACAGCTGTTCATCCAGAGTCCTATAAGGTTGTGAAACAAATGGCATCTGATATGGGCTGCAAGGTCGACGAATTAATATCGAACAAGTTAATAAGAGATAAAATCAAGCTGCAAAACTACGTAAGTGATTCTATCGGCTTACCTACATTGAACGATATCATGAAAGAGTTGGACAAGCCGGGCCTTGATCCCCGAAGCGAAATAAAAGCATTTGAATTTGCCGAAGGAATTTATTCAATTGATGATCTGTATGAAGGTATGGTACTTCCCGGATTAGTTAGTAACATTACCAACTTCGGTGCTTTTGTTGATATTGGCGTTAAGCAGGATGGTCTGGTTCACATTTCACAGATGGCCGATCGTTACATCAGTGATCCGAACGATGTTGTAAAACTTCAACAACAGGTAAAAGTAAAAGTGCTTGAAATTGATCGCGTAAGAAAACGCATTCAACTCAGCATGAAGAACATATAAAGGAGCACATCCATTGAAACAGAGAAAGAAAACCACTACTGGTTTTCTTTTTTTTATCCATTTCTGACATTGATTGTCACCCATTTTACAAACCAAGGTGTCTTTACAAGTACAAAAGGTTTAAGTTTAGAGGTACAATCTGGCGATTAATGGTACCTCTTTCTTAAGCACAGGTAGCCTTAATTGTTCAATCTACATAAACGAAATTAAATGGAAAGAGTGATGGAGAACGGTGGTCAGTTATTCAGTTCATTTGATAAATGCTCATTGTTCCAGACAGGTGAAGTTGTGTATAACGCTAATAGCAGAGCTAAAACAGCTTATCTGGTTAAAAAAGGGATGGTTAAGCTTTACAGTGTTGGAGCTAAGGGGAACAAACAGATCGTACGTATGGTACGTGAAGGTGAAATTGTTGGTTATTACTCACAGTTTACGAACGAACCGGAGATTACAGGTTGTGAATGCATGGTCAACTCTGTTCTTTGTGAATTATCTGAACATAGCTTACAGGAAGCTTTTAAAACAGATAGCAATCTGGCTTTTTCAATGTTGCAAAAGGCCTGCACTGAGATCAAAGAGACCTGTACCTCAATCATTGACATGAGTCAAAAAACCGTGCGTGGTCGTGCAGCCAATATATTGGTTAAGCAAATGGATTTGTTTGAGGTAAGCGAAGGGTCAGATTTTCCGATTCGTATATCGCGCACTGATATGGCTAGTTGGATTGGCACTTCAAAAGAATCGGTGAGTCGTTCACTAAACGACTTTATGCGTGAAAACCTCATCGAAATGGATAAAGAAAATATTAAGATTATCAATCTTAAAGGTTTGAAACGAGTGAGTGTAATCAGTTAAGTCATGAAAACTTATTACATCGAGTATAAAAAATCGGAGAATGGTGAGCGTACTTTACACAAGCATGGTTGCATACTAATGCCCAAAATTGATAGCTGCCTGTTGTTAGGCGAATTTCATTCTACAGAAAGTTTATATACTTATGCTTCGGGACAATTCCCGCATTGGATAATTACAAAATGCAGTTGTTGCAGATAAACTACAATTAAATATTTATCCGCCTTGCACCAATCAAGGCGGATTTTTTATCTCCGGTTATACTTCCTGCATTTTTCTAATTTGTCGAAGGATTACTTTCTTGGGCATTAATGGAATCATAGCCATCATCATTTTCTGTGAAGGTGTCAGTCCGGAAATTACATCAAGTTTTCCCTTTAACATACCTGTATAACCATCCTCTGCAACACTTCGTGCACTAACAGTATTTTTAAATACTTCGGTTTTATCCATTCCTGATCGTGAGCCAAATTCTGTTTCGGTGGCTCCCGGCATCAGGTTAGTTACTGTTACAGCGGTATCTCTTAACTCTTCAGATAAAGCATTGCTCAGGAATGTGACATAGGCCTTGGTAGCATAATAAACAGCCTGCAAAGGGCCAGGCATAAGGCTGGCTGTTGATGAAACATTCAGGATCTTCCCTTTATTTTGCAGTTTAAAGTCAGGTAAAAATAGTCGTGTTAATACGGTTAATGCTGTTATATTCAGGTTAATCATCTGAATATGAGTATCCAATTCCAGCTCATCAAAATTACCTAATGCACCAAACCCGGCATTGTTAATCAGATACTCAATAACAATTTCTTCTTTTTTAATTTCATCATATAATTCATGAACGGCCTTTAAATCAGTAAGGTCTTTTGCTATCACTTTAACATTGACTCCAAATTTAGATTCCAACTCATTCTTTAATGCTTCAAGCTTGTCCAGGCTACGGGCTACAATTACCAAATCACCACCTTTATTAGCATGAATTTTGGCTAACTCTTTTCCTATTCCTGTTGATGCTCCTGTAATTAACGCTGTATTCTTCATAACACGTATTTTTAGTTTGTTCAAAAGTACATCTATACAAAAGCGTGCATGTATATAAATTACTGATTTGCCAATACATATTACCTTTTGCCATTTCTAATGATTTATATAAAAATTAAAAAGAGTAAGCTATTTGTACAGAAAAGAAACAGAACATACTATTCAGCCAATTCTGTGTTTCATTTCACGAAGAGGCCATAAACTTTATGCATGCTGAACTATGGAGTAAATGGATTAACAGGACAGATAATTGTACTTATCAAGTAGTAGGGTTGTTTATTTTTATTAATTCCAAATAAAGGTTATTTTAGCTGCCTAAATAATCTTTTATGCATATCACAGGTGAAATGAAAATGGTGGATGTCGTTCAGCATGACATTCAATTACTGGCAGTCATTCAACGATTTGAGATTCCTCTTGGCTTCAAGGAACGAACAGTGAACGAGGTTTGTGAAGTCAATGGTGTTGATCAGGAATTCTTCCTGCATGTCGTCAATTCATTTCATGATAAAGAATTCCTGGATTGGCAAAAATTCAAGAAATTTCCTGTAGAATGGATAATTGAATACCTTAAGAATGCTCACCGTTGTTATACAATTTATCGTATTCCTGAAATTGAGAGGCAAATCGAAAACTTCGAAAAAGAAGTTGATACCAATGAAAAAAACATTGATCTGCTGCTCGATTTTTTTCGTAAGTACATTAAGGAATTTAACCTACATATTGAGCAGGAAGAGAATGTTGTATTCCCATATATTTTAAGCTTAAGTGAAGCTGTAAAAAACAACTCTACTGAAGAAGTTAATAGTGGAGGGCAGCCAACCATCGATGAATATCATCAGGAGCATAATAATATTGAGGAAACATTATTTGATCTGAAAAGTATCTTATTAAAATACCTGCCCCCTCCGGTTAACAA
>NZ_CEXQWX010000241.1:0-6428 GCF_982718395.1 Carboxylicivirga sp. | reverse complement strand
GTTGCTCCCAGCCGATCACGAAGTATATTCGATGATTTTTTTGAATCACGCTATAGAACCGTCAAAAAACGGGTTAAATCAAAAGCATCAACCATTAATGTGAAGCCCCTGCCCTCAGGTCGTCCTGCAGGATTTAAAGGTGGAGTTGGTCAGCTAAATATGACAGCCAGCGTCAACAAAAATGATGTGAAGGTAAATGATGGAGTTACCTTAACTGTTAAGGTCAGCGGAACGGGTAATCATAAATTCATTGAGGATCCGGATATTAAGTTACCACCTGACTTTGATATATTTGATCCCAAAGTGTCAAATGCTGGTTTATCAAATACCACAAAGGGAATGAAAGGTGTAAAAACCTACGAATACCTGATGATTCCAAGGCATGCCGGTAGTTTTACAATCCCTGCTGTAAAATTTGCTTATTTTAATCCAGCAAATGGACAATATCAGACTATCAGCTCTAATGATATCACCATCAACGTTGAAAAAGGTGAAGGTGATGAATTAGCCAGCGGTGGCATTGTTCGGTCAAATGTGACTAAAGAAAATGTGAAGTTCCTTGGTAAGGATATCCGCTATATCAAAACAAATGTATTGAGCCTTAAACCAATAGGTACCTTCTTTATTGGAAGTCTTAGTTTTTACCTGGCATTATTAATACCATTCTCATTATTTGTTCTTCTGTTTATCATCAATCAAAAACGCATTAAAGAAAATGCCAATATCACCTTGATGAAAACCAGGAAAGCCAATAAAGTTGCTATTAAACGTCTTAAGAAATCCTCTCATTTCCTTAAGTTGGGTGAAAAAGAAGCCTTTTATGAAGAGGTTTTACGTGCCCTTTGGGGGTATTTAAGCGATAAACTCAGTATTCCAGTCAGTGAACTATCAAAAGATAATGCGGGTGATATCTTAAGTCAATCCAATGCTTCAGCTGAGGTAATTCAAGAAATCATGAATATACTCGACACTTGTGAGTTTGCACGTTATGCACCTGCCTCAGGAACAGGTGAAATGGATCAACTATATAATAAAACAATTGCTACAATCAGCAAGCTTGAAAATCAATTAAAACGTTAAGAATGAAGTACTATATTATATTATTCGCATTATCACTGTCGATGATTAGTTTGAGTGCTCAAAACGAGCGTTTTGAAGAGGGCAATCAGCTTTATAGTGACGGGAAGTATCAGGAGGCTATTGATACATACTCAGGTATATTATCAACTGGCGTCGAAAGTGGCGAATTATATTTCAATTTGGCTAATGCTTACTATAAAAATGGTGAACTGGCCAATGCGATACTTAACTACGAGCGAGCCGTTTTGCTGAAGCCTCACGATAAGGATATTAAATACAATCTGGAACTGGCCAATTCGCAAACTACCGATAAAATCGAATCGATTGATGACTTTTTTATCAGTGAATGGGTACAGGATTTGCGTAATAAAACAACTTCAGATACTTGGGCCTTTATTGGTGTTGCATGTTTTATACTTACCATTATTATGGCAGCCTTCTTTTTCTTCTCCAACTCAGTTATATTGAAAAAGGCGGGATTTTACCTTGGCGTTGGTTTAATTGTCGCTACAGGAGTTACTCTGACATTTAGTAATAGCCAGAAAAATAAGTTAATGGTTCGTAACCACGCAATTGTATTTAGTCCTTCTCTTACAGTGAAGAGTTCGCCCAATGTAAATGGAACTGAAATATTTATTTTGCATGAAGGAACAAAGGTTGAAATTGTAAGCACCCTTGGGCAATGGAAAGAAATTCAGATTGCAGACGGCACTGTAGGTTGGGTTGAGGAATCATCGATTACTGTCATATAAACTTTTGCAGAATTAAAAAAAAGCTCCTTGTCCGTTGACAAGGAGCTTTTTTATTATAAACACCCAAACTACCGATTGGCTCAACCTCGTTTGATATTCGAGGCACCAATCATGTATATTTTAAAGATCATCTTTCTTTGCTATCAAATATTTATTAACTACAAACCATAAATAAACTAAGGTTAAAGCGATTCCAATAATTTCTATCACAATCATACTCTTTATTTTCGCAATGAGTAAAACAAGTGCCTTGCCAAAAAAATTATAGCACTGTATTTCTGCACTTTAACTATTTACACAAGTAGTATTGCATCCATATTTTGGAAGCAATTATTAAATATGGAATATCATAGCATAAAAGATTTCATGAGATAGTAAATCTTTATATGAAGATGTGAGCGAATCACATCTTCAATCCCATTAAACCTAAAGATGTAATCCATAAAAGAAACAAAAAAGGCACTTGCATTAAACAAATACAAGTGCCCCGGTAACTTCTTATGCTATTTTCGACCTACAAAATAATCTTCCGACCAAAAAACTGGTTATTTTTAGATAAAATTAAATAATAAGGTGCTTCTTCCTGCTTTAATTCCATCTCTTGCTTCATTGGGCCGGCTTTAATTTCTTTTTCCTCTTTTACGGTTTCTCCCTCTTCGTTAAAGAGTTCAAGATGATATTCACCTTCGGGTAGTTCACATTCAATTTGCATGAGTGTTTGCAACTTCTCATCTTCCATTATCTTCTCAATTTTCACCTTTAAATCTTCAAGGTTCAGAGGTTCATTAAGAAGCTTTTTTGATGAAACACCAAATTTCTTCAAAATGGTAATATCCTCCAATGGGATTGACTCAACCTTTACCTTTGTGCGATAAGCATGTTTTCCTTTCCAATGGTATGGCATTTCATGTGAATCAGAGGCAATTATAACAGTTTTCACTTCATGTTCACCATCCCTCTCTCCTCTTAACTCCTTTTTAATGATTTTAATCTCATCACCATCCTCATTTATAAATTCCCCTATATCAAAATCACCATCCTCTCCTTTCAGAATCATAATACGGTTTTTATGGGCTTCGTTCAGATGCTCCATTTCCTCTAGATGAATGCCTTTTTCCTTCATCAATTCTTCCAATTCAAGGTGCATTTTCTCCATATCGCCATCGAACTTAAAATGAAAATCATTTAACGAATCCATTTTAAAGGCCATCACCTTCATATGCTTTTCAATATCCTTTTCGTGGCATTTCATTAAACTGTCCAATTCAATATATTTACCATCCTTTTCTGAATGCCAAACAAATATATCGTGATTAAAGGTGGTATCCATCTCAATAACCTCTTCTCCTTCATTGGTAATGACTTTAACCTTGACCTGACTTTTCTTTTTGGTCTGTGCATTAACCTGGTAACCCATACTTATTACCATTAATCCTAAAAGGATAAATCGAATTGCCAAATTTGCATTTTTCATAGCTACTGCTTTTGAGTTAGTATAATCTTTAAATAATCTTTCGCTGGGTTTCTTTAACTTTCAAAGACAAATCAAAATTACAAATGAACTGATTTTAAATCGGTTAAGACGCCGTTAAAAACAGTTAAGGAAAGGTTAATGTGTTTCAGCACTTTGATTCAATGACTTATCTTTACGTAGTAATTAAAGCACTATGAAACATAAATCGATACTTTGGCTGATACTTCTGATGAGTTTGTCATTATTAGGCATTATTGCCGCCCAATATTTATGGATACAACAATCGATCAAAGTTCAGAAGGAAAAGTTTCAGACCTCGGTCTATCGCTCACTTGATAATACTGTCCAAAGATTGGAAAAGGAACAGAGTGTTGAATATATTTTCAGAGAGTTTTTTCCTTCATCTGGACAAAATAGCCCAAGAACATATAAGCAAAAAAATCAAAGCAATTTCAGAATCATTCAACCAAAGCCATCTAACACCAATCCGCGTAAAATAGTTTTTAAACAAGATACGATCTTCAATCAGGGCGGAACTCATATTGAAGTTCGCACCGAAATAAACGGCAATAGCAGTCAACATGAAGTATGGATTGGTGCCACGGGTGAATCCATGGATATCATTGAGCTGGAAGAGCGCATGCTTCACATTGAAGATTCCATTGAAGTGGTAATGGAGGCCCTGCATGATAAGAACAACGAAATTAAGGAAGTTTATGAGCAAATGAAGCGGGAAATGGAGTTTAGGCATAACCCACTTCAGCAAAGAATAAGTCTGGACCATTTAAATGATGTTTTAAAGGAAGAGTTGAAACAGAATGGTATTGACACACAATTTGAATTTGGTGTGTTTAATAAATACACCCGACAATTATCCAATTATAAATCAGACAACTTTAGTGTTCAGAATGCCTCATTGCACTCTCCTGTTAGAGTTAATTTGTTTCCGAGAGATATATTCAGAGGAATTTCTCCGTACGAACTAATGATCTACTTCCCTGACGTAGCCACCTATCTGATTAAAACTCAAGGATGGATGGTATCATTATCCACAATATTTACTCTTTTTATACTCATTACTTTTTTTATAACAATCCGAACCATTCTTAATCAAAAAAAGGTATCGCAGATAAAAACAGATTTCATTAATAATATGACCCATGAATTTAAAACTCCTATCGCAACCATTAGCTTAGCTACCGATAGTATTTTGACTCCTACAATTATTAACAACGAAGAGCATGTTAAGAACTTTTTGAAAATTATTAAGGAAGAAAACAGCCGGATGAACAGTCATGTTGAGCGTGTATTACAAATGTCGCAGATCGAGAAAAAAGATTTTGCAGTTGTAAAAGTTTCGAAAGATATACATGAGCTAATATTTACAGCTGTTGATAATATGCAATTGCTGGCCAATGAAACCGGTGGACACATTAGTACTTCATTAAAAGCAGAACTAAGCGTATTTTTGGTGGATGAGATTCATTTTACTAATGTTATTGTAAATTTGCTTGAGAACGCTCTTAAATACGCCAAAGAAAAACCAGAAGTTAAAATCTCAACAACGAATAACAACAACGGTATTCAGATTAAGATTTCGGACAATGGCATTGGAATGACACGGGAACAGCAAAATAAAATATTTGAGAAATTCTATCGGGCAGCTGGTGGAAATGTCCATAACGTTAAAGGTTTTGGTTTGGGATTAAGCTATGTAAAAGCTGTAATCGATGCCCACCAAGGTAATATCAGTGTTCGGAGCAAATTAAATATTGGAACAGAATTTATAATACAACTTCCTTATAAATAAACGATGACTGAAACTAACAGAGTTTTTATGGTTGAAGATGACCGCAATTTTGGTACGGTCATGAAAGCATATCTTGAAATTAATAAGTTTGAAGTTACCTGGATTAAAGATGGTATGCTGGCTTTTAAACGATTTAAAGAGGGTCAGTTCGATATCTGCATCCTAGATGTGATGCTTCCAAATGTAGATGGTTTTACCATCGCACGCGAAATAAAAGAATCAAATCCGGATATTCCAATCATTTTTCTAACCGCCAAAGTAATGAAAGAAGATGTATTGGAAGGCTTTAGTACCGGTGCCGACGATTATATCACTAAACCCTTCGATTCCGAAATCCTGATTTGCAAGATTAACGCCATTCTCAACAGGAATAAGCGACAGCAAAAAGAAGATATTCAATCGGAATATCAGATTGGAGAAGCACACTTTAACCACGAATTCAGAACTATCCATTACCAAAACGACGAGTTCAAGCTTTCACCCAAAGAGGCAGATCTTTTATTACTCCTATGCCAGACGCAAAACAAAGTATTACCACGTGACAAAGCTTTGAAAGAAGTTTGGGGCGAAACCGGATACTTTACCACACGAAGCATGGATGTGTATATCACCAAGCTCCGAAAATACCTGCGAGATGTTAACGGCGTGGAGATCGTTAATATTCATGGTAGTGGTTATCAGTTAAGAGTGGATTAATTAAATCTATCGGTATTTTGAAAGGGTACCTGTCATTATCGCACCGAAGAACTATTCATTTTATATTCTGGAAACAATTGGAAATTAATACCACAAGGCTGTAACTAATGTATCCTCCAAAGCGTCGTATAGATATTAATTAGAAATAAACGATATGAGAAAACTATTTTTATTGATAGGAATCATCTTCTTATCAGCATCATTGCAAGCCCAAGACCGAAAAGTTGAAGTAGATAAGGAATTTGAGAACATCACCGATGTTGAAGTCAATGTGGTATTTAGCGATGTAGTTATTGAGGCCACCGAAGGTAACACAGTCCATGTAACCGGTTCCATAACCTGGGATCGCGAAAAAGATGATTATGAAATTGTAACCCGCAAATCAGGTACCACTCTGTTTATTGAAGTGGATCACCCTCGCAATTCAAGAGGTAGTGCGAGAGGCAAATTCCACATTACCATGCCAGTTATGACGGATGCTGATGTCAATAGTGTTAGCGGCAATATCAGAGTAAGCGGTATTGGTCAACGAAGGGTTAAATGCAACACCGTTTCGGGTGACATCGTTGCTAATAAGATTGGCAGTGATGTTTCTGCCAATACTGTTTCTGGCGAT
>NZ_CEXQWX010000240.1:0-6465 GCF_982718395.1 Carboxylicivirga sp. | reverse complement strand
GCCTTTTTTTTCAGAAACCCCTTATTCAAACGAATAAGGGGTTTTTTGTGTTTAAGACGTTTAAGAGAATCCTTTCTGTTTGGGGTTATCCTGAATGAAATTAAAGCAATCAATTAGTATTGGTTGCTATACTTGACAATGGTAATTATTGTTTGACACTTTAATTCTACTCTCGAGAATCCCATAGCCTATGGATGAAGTAGATTTGTTGTACTGAAAACTTACCAATAGATTATGAAAATCTGCGGTAATCTGCGCAATCAGTGAGAAATAGAAAAACTTTGTGAATTTCTGGTGTTAAACTGTCTTAGTTTATTGTGCTAAAACTGCAATTAACCGCTTCTTTAAAGAACCAGAAAACAGGTACAGTACTTCAAAACATGGCTCATACATACTAAACTAATAAATAGTCTTTATCAGGAAAGATAGGTTAATGAGTAGTCTTAAAAATAGGTTGATGTAAACTCAACTTACTTTAGGACTTGATGTAACCCATTAAAACGATTGTTATTTAACCACTTTTTTCTTTTTCTTATTAATGTCTGGGTATTCTATTCTTGCGTGATAAATATTCTTAAGCTTGTTCTTAAAAACTTCTTTTGCTAAAGAGATCTCTTTAAAAGTTATTGGAGCATTGATAAATTGATCTTCTTCTATCTGAATGTTAATAATTTTCTCAACCAATTTATCTATCTCATTGTCCGAGTAATTTTTTAAGCTTCTTGATGCTGCTTCGATAGAGTCGGCCATCATCAAAATAGCAGTTTCCTTAGAGAATGGTGTAGGGCCAGGGTATGTAAAGGAGCTAATATCTGGTGTCTCATCAGGATATTTATTCATAAATGAATTGTAAAAATAACGAGTTTTTGTGGTACCCTGATGTGTAGTAATAAAATCGATTACCTGCTTAGGTAATTTATTCTTTTGGGCCATTTTAACACCGTTATCGATGTGATTAATCACAATTCGGGCGCTCTCTTCATATTCCAGTTCATTATGCGGATTTAGACCTCCAGATTGATTTTCGGTAAAGAACAATGGTGAGGCCATTTTACCAATGTCATGATACATGGCACCAGCACGTACTAATGCTGGATTTGCATCTAATTTGTAAGCTACCTCCTGGGCTAGGTTACCCACTTGAATGCTGTGTTGAAAAGTACCTGGTGCAGCCTCAGCCATTTCACGTAGAATTGGATGATTAGTGTCGGCCAGTTCAATAAGCGTTACATCGGAAAGGAAACCGAATAAACGCTCAAAAATCCATATCAAAGGATATACCATCAGAATCATAATACCATTAACAGCAAAATAGGCATACATTATTGGCTGAACGGTTGTAATAGTGCCTTCCTGCCATAAGTGGAGTGCTGTATAGATAGACGAATAGGTTAAGATAATAAACATGGCAGCACGTACAATGTGGCTGCGACGTAACATACGAAACAGGCTAAACATGGCGACCAAACCAACCGGAATCTGAATAAATACAAATTGGAAGCTGTTTTGCGCAAAAAAAGCACAAATTAGTATGGTCATTACATGCATAAAAAAAGCCAAGCGGCTATCAAGAAAGGTTCGGATAATGATTGGAAGAATGGCAAAAGGAATAATATAAAAAGGGAAATGAATGAAAAATTGCTGAAGACTAGCAAATACTACCATCAGAACTGTTATGAGGAGTATAAAGCTAATGGAACTGATAGATTGATAAACATCCTTTCGGAAATAAAAGAGAAACAAATATATGCATATAAACAGAAATGTTACTAATAGAAACTGCCCGGCCAAAATGAAGTAGTAATCGCTGTCAGATGCAATATTTGCTTCATACTTTCGGCGCAATGAGTTTAGTACTTTGGCTGTTTCAGCAGTAACAATTTCTCCCTGATCAACAATACGCTGACTTGACAATACCCTGCCAGATGTAAGGGAAATATTATCTTTAAGTTGAGTTAATTCACTTGCATTTCGCTCTTCGTTGATGGTTACATTGGCACTAATATATTTGTTTAATTGGAGTTGGTTAATAAAAGCTGATGCTTCATTAAGAACATCTTCATCATCAATGTTTAGTTCATTAATAGAATTACTAATCAGTTTCTTATACGCACTTGTGCTTTGTTCCAACTCAGCTAATTCGTAAGGCTCCACAAACGAACCTTTAATAAGCATTAGTTCAAAGCTTGGTTTTGCATCAATATTTGCTTCAGGTAAAAGAATGATTCCTTTTTGGTAAAGCTTCGTTAAATTAGTCGATATCAGATCCCCGACATACTTAAAATAAGTTGCGTTGTTTTTATAAAACTGGCCTAATAGGGGGTAATTACCATTATTAGTATTAACAAATTGTGTGTAATCATTATTAAACTCATTCAGACTATTGCTAATAGTGGTTGTGTCCATTTCAAAGTAAGGACGATGGTTTTTAAGCACTGAATTGGTTTCTTCAGTTAGTTCGGCCTGTGTTTTATATATAGGGAAGTCAAATGGTGCGATCAATGTTTGGTGTTTCCATGGCGCACCCATTTGATATTCATAAGCAAACTTACCCGTTTTAGGTAAAAGATATGTAATCAGCGAGATGCTGATGAAGAAAAGCACGACTCTGGCAAACGGTTTGTAAAACCTACTTTTAAAGCGAGATAACAATTCGACCATAATTCAGAATTTTATTAATGGCTAGATTAATGTGACCAAAGATAGCGAAAGGTAAGTTTTTTTATCCCAATTTTGCCAAGGTTAAAGAAGAGAGTGTTAAATATTGAACTTAAGAGTTTCGTTAGCCAATCTTCCAGATAAGAAATGAAATGACTATGCAGAAGTCGATTTGTACTTATGGTTTTATACCAGTAAGAAAGGACGGATCAGAGAGAGCCGAGATGGTAACTCAGTTACTTTTTGGTGATACATTTGATATTGTTGAAAAGCAAGATGACTGGACACATGTTCGGGTTCATCATGATAATTACGAAGGCTGGGTTAATTCAAAATTAGTTGTAAAGCTTTTGGATAAAGAGGTGAATAATTGGATTAATGCTGAAAAATGGATTGTTCCTGCCCCATTTATCAAAATTGTATCTGAACCCGATAAAACAGCGCATATATTATCAGGAGGTAGCAGTATTTACTTCAATGAAAGTGATCGAAATAGTTTCACCATTGGCAATAAAGAGTACTATTTATCTGGCAATCATAGTTCCACAAAACCAGCAGGTTCAATAGCTGATAATGCATGCGCATTTATAAATACACCTTACCTGTGGGGTGGACGATCGTTCTATGGTATTGATTGTTCCGGATTAACTCAGGTTGTTTACAGAATTGCTGGTTTTAATTTGCCACGCGATGCATCGCAACAGGTACAGCTTGGGAGCATTGTCAATTTTGTAGAAGAAGCAGCTTTAGGTGATTTAGCTTTTTTTGATAATGAAGAAGGTGCAATTACACATGTGGGGCTTTGTCTTGGAAGAGGTGAAATAATTCATGCATCGGGTCGGGTAAGAATTGATAAGCTTGATCACCTTGGAATCTTCGACGAAGAAACGAAATCATATAGTCATAAACTAAGAGTTATTAAGCGCGTTTTATAATGAGTTACACCTACGACTATCCTCGTCCGGCAGTTACTACTGATGTATTTGTATTGGCAGAAGACACCCAACAAGTATTATTAATTCAACGGGGGAAAGATCCTTATAAGGGGCAATGGGCTTTGCCTGGTGGCTTTGTGGATATGGATGAAGATCTACCCCAAGCTGCGTTACGTGAACTAGAGGAGGAAACAGGAATAACCGGCTTAGCCATAAAACAGTTTAAAACCTATGGAACGGTTAATCGCGACCCGAGGCATCGCACCATTTCAGTGGTTTTTACAGCTCAAAGTGATACTGTTATCCCTGTCCAGGGGATGGATGACGCAGCCGATGCACGTTGGTACTCTATTGACAACCTCCCTGAACTTGGATTTGATCATCGCGAAATTATTAACGATATTGTGGCATCATTCCGAAAGGATGGAGTCCTTTAAAATATCGTAAGTTTCAGGACCTTTACAGAATAATAAATCGATAACACTCAGGTTAGGAGTAAAAGGATATTTCTCTGAAAAAACCTGGCGGTATTCAATTGTTTGGTATTGAGAGTCAGCCTTTGGAGAGTTTTTGGGATAAACAGCACGCCTTAAATCATTCACATCTTCAGAGTTAAAAGCCTTAAAACTATCTGTTAATTCAATGGGTGTTTCCAGTTCAAGTTCATCAAGAATGGTTTTAAACAAACCCAGATTGAAGTCAAGCAGATATTTATACTTTTTTTCGTAGAAAGGGCGAAAATCATCCGCATAATACTCAAAAAAGGGGGAGCTGTTATAGGCTGATACAATTGACCGCCAATGTTGCTTTTGCCAGTCAGTATCATATCCAATAAGCGTTTCTTTAATACTACTTTTCGTGTTTTTGGTATTAGCAATTGGAATCGCAAGACTTAATGGGCCATTGGCACCCATAATTGAGCAGCGGTTGCTATAGGTTTTTCGCTGATAGTTGGTATGCTGCTCAATAATCAGACTATCTGCGTTAATAACATGTGCAAATAAATGAATTGATCCCAGGTAAGTAAGAGGAATTGTTTTAGTGATCTGCATCGCTTTCAATTGGTTCGTCTGTACCTTCATCCAAAGGTGGTTTTTTATTCTTTTTTGATCTTATAAAGAAGTAAGAGGCACCTGCCAACACACCGCTTAGAAATACAACAATAAGTAAAATGGCTAAGGATACTTCTACCTCATTGAAAAAAATATTTACATCTACAAGGCCTGCATTTTGAACTGAGAAAATCACCAATGCTGCTGCCAGTACTAAGGAAACCCAAAATGACTTTTTCATATACTTTAAGTTTTTGGTTAAAATGTATACCATGCAAGATAAGTAAAATACCCTAATGGACTATAGTTTATCAACCCGCCCGATAATATGGTTTTCAGGCACAAATCCCCAATAACGGCTGTCGAATGAGTGAAACTTATTGTCGCCAGCTACCCAGTAATAGTTCATTTTAAAAGTATATTCATCGCTCTGTTTGCCGTTGATAAATATCTGCTTTTCTTGAATACAAAGTTGATTGCCTTCGTATGATTCTATGATGCGTTTGTAGAGGAAAACATTGTTTAATGTCAGACGAACGGTCTTATTTTTCGTTGGAATAATTATTGGTCCCAGATATGATGCATTCCAAAAAAAGTTTTGCCTAAAAGGAAATACATATATATTGGGCATATTTAGAGTTTCCTCAATGGGCAATAAATATTCGTTCCAATTGTTTTTATTTACCTGATCAGCTTTCATCTCAATTAGCTGTGAACCATTTTCACGATAGCTGGTCAATGCATACTTTCGAATATCATGTTTGACTGCCGTTGGAGTATCCGTTTTAATTTCATACTTATTGATGCAATGGCTATTAAACGGAGATTTTACATGATTGATAAAATACTGACCATTGATATATTGTAATGTATCGCCGGGTACTGCAATCAGTCGTTTGATAAAGATTTTTCTTTCACTAACATTGTTGAACTGCACTTTAGCATCCAATATTGGAGTGTATTTACCTGTATTTTCATACTGGCGTTTGACAAAGTAATAATCTTCATCAGGGTAATCAACAAAGCTGGTGTCAGCTTCAGGAAAGTGAAAGGCAAGAACATCTCCTTTTGCCATTTCCGAATAGCCTTTCAAACGTTTATACCGATGTGGAGTATTAATGTTGGTAGCTGCTCCATATGCCAGTTTGTTGATGAAAACAAGCTCGTTATTGTCATATGAAGGTCGCATACTACTCGATCGAAGTGTATAAAAGCTAAAGACATGTGTGTTGATAAACCAGATACCAATAGTCGACAGCAGGATGGCAAATAACCATTCAATAGATTTAAACTGCCATGGTTTGAGTAGATTTGCTAACCAGGATGAAAGCTTTTTTGCAGCAGGATACCACAGAAAGATGCTTAGGCATAATACCAAGATAATTACCACCCAACTCATACTCCAGATGGCAAGTAATAATCCGATAATGATTAAGAAGTATTGTTTGATAGACTTCAATGTATTTTTGCAAAAAAGGAAGCTCAAAGTTGAGCTTCCTGATAGTATTTATTTATGAACCATCTTAAAGAATCTCTCCAAACGAATGTTGGAAAGGAATCCTTTATCAGGATCAAGTGATAACCAAACAAGAATTGGTTTACCAACAACATGATCTTCGGGTACAAAACCCCAGAACCTGGAGTCGGCAGATTTATGGCGATTATCTCCCAGCATGAAATAATAGTCCATCTTAAATGTGTAAGATCTTGCTACTTCACCATTGATATAGATCTGACCGTTTTTAACATCCAGCGTATTACCTTCATAATTACGAATGACGCGATCATACAACACCAGATTCTTCAGGTTTAACTCAACA